>NZ_RWIV01000001.1:680000-902500 GCF_003944835.1 Bacillus sp. HMF5848 | reverse complement strand
CCTCGCGGTTTTGCAGCCCTTTGTACCATCCATTGTAGCACGTGTGTAGCCCAGGTCATAAGGGGCATGATGATTTGACGTCATCCCCACCTTCCTCCGGTTTGTCACCGGCAGTCACCTTAGAGTGCCCAACTAAATGCTGGCAACTAAGATCAAGGGTTGCGCTCGTTGCGGGACTTAACCCAACATCTCACGACACGAGCTGACGACAACCATGCACCACCTGTCACCTATGTCCCCGAAGGGAAAACCCTATCTCTAGGGTGGGCATAGGGATGTCAAGACCTGGTAAGGTTCTTCGCGTTGCTTCGAATTAAACCACATGCTCCACCGCTTGTGCGGGCCCCCGTCAATTCCTTTGAGTTTCAGTCTTGCGACCGTACTCCCCAGGCGGAGTGCTTAATGCGTTTGCTGCAGCACTGAAGGGCGGAAACCCTCCAACACTTAGCACTCATCGTTTACGGCGTGGACTACCAGGGTATCTAATCCTGTTCGCTCCCCACGCTTTCGCGCCTCAGCGTCAGTTACAGACCAGAGAGTCGCCTTCGCCACTGGTGTTCCTCCACATATCTACGCATTTCACCGCTACACGTGGAATTCCACTCTCCTCTTCTGCACTCAAGTCCTCCAGTTTCCAATGACCCTCCACGGTTGAGCCGTGGGCTTTCACATCAGACTTAAAGGACCGCCTGCGCGCGCTTTACGCCCAATAATTCCGGACAACGCTTGCCACCTACGTATTACCGCGGCTGCTGGCACGTAGTTAGCCGTGGCTTTCTCGTTAGGTACCGTCAAGGTACCGCCCTATTCGAACGGTACTTGTTCTTCCCTAACAACAGAGTTTTACGATCCGAAAACCTTCTTCACTCACGCGGCGTTGCTCCATCAGACTTTCGTCCATTGTGGAAGATTCCCTACTGCTGCCTCCCGTAGGAGTCTGGGCCGTGTCTCAGTCCCAGTGTGGCCGATCACCCTCTCAGGTCGGCTACGCATCGTCGCCTTGGTGAGCCATTACCTCACCAACTAGCTAATGCGCCGCGGGCCCATCTATAAGTGATAGCTAAAAGCCATCTTTCAATTTATCTTCAGGCAAAGATAAATGTTATCCGGTATTAGCTCCGGTTTCCCGAAGTTATCCCAGTCTCATAGGCAGGTTGCCCACGTGTTACTCACCCGTCCGCCGCTAACCACCGAAGTGGTTCGCTCGACTTGCATGTATTAGGCACGCCGCCAGCGTTCGTCCTGAGCCAGGATCAAACTCTCCGAAAAGAAGTTTGACTTGCTCAAATTTACATCTGGCAATTCTTTTTGCGACTTTAAAGTCGCTTGTTTTGTTTCTATAATAGAAACGTTTTAGCGCTTGGTTTTGTTTAGTTTTCAAAGAACTTTTTGTTTAACCACTCGTTTGAGCGACTTTATTAGAATAACATACAACACAGTGCGTGTCAATATGTTTTTAAATTTCTCATCACTACTGAACACAAGGCTCAGCAGCGACGTTTATTACTATAACATCATTTAATATTCTATGTCAACAATTCTTTCAAACAATCTCAAAAATATATCACGATAGTTTTTTATTACACTTCTTTATATAAATAGCGCACAATACCATCTTCACCTTCAGCTTGTTCGAGTAACCCTTTCTCTATCAGATAACCCAGTAACGCTTGCAACTCCGAACCGTATATACTTACTTCTCTCTTAGTTGACAATTCATTATAAGTCAGGCCACATAAGCTTTCTTTTATTATACTTAATACATGTTTAGATGAAGTTTTTGTTTGTGAATTAATCAAGTAATCTCCAGCTAAAAATAATAGCTCTAGCCTTTTATCTATTGTTTCACGACTCTCTGTTAATTCTCTATAGAGCTTATATACTTCCGGCTCTAATCTTTTAACTTGATTCCACACCGTAATCTCTGGATGAATACCTTGTTGCACAACTGACAATCGCCCTAAGTGGTGTAGCGCTTGTATAACATACTTATAGGAATCCAAATAATCAAATACTTCGAAGAAATACTTCCCTTCATTATAACAATGTATAAGCTTGGAAAACTCGAACCCCATTCTTATTTCTCTGTCATGGTCAGGGAATATTTGTAACCTATGTCGATACTGCTGCAGAAAAGAATTCTTTTCATACTCTATATTACCTGTTAAGATCCACTCAATAATCTCTTGTTTTTGTCCAGCCCATAACCATTCTTCAAGAGTTCTTTCACTAAAGATCGATATAGTAGAAAGGATATTATTATAAAGATAATTTTCAATCATAACATCATCTTTAATATTTGATTTCTTAATGATAAATAATTCTAACTTTCTTCTATTATTCTGCGAAAGGACCCCCAAAGTTTCTTCGTCACTGATGTGTTTTTCTAAAATTGATATTTTTTCACACAACATAACTTGCACCCACTATCGCAAATATTTTATTAGCATGTAATTCTATAGACAGAAGGTAAATTCCTTTTTAAAACAAAATTAATTTTATTATCACCATGAAATTAGGTATTCTCATAGTTATGATTTACTGTAGTCACCTCCTACATCTTTTATGGTAATATTACATTAGCGGGGGGATCATTATGTCTATTAAATACAGTAGTAAAATTAATAAAATCAGATCTTTTGCTCTGGCATTGATTTTTGTCGGGTTCATCGTAATGTATATCGGAATTTTCTTTCGGGGAAACCTTTGGATAATGACTTTAACGATGCTATTAGGTGTTTTATTTATGATAGCTAGCACCGTCGTTTATTTTTGGATAGGTATGTTATCAACTAAAACAATCCAAGTAGTATGCCCGTCGTGTGGAAAACAAACTAAAGTTTTAGGACGAGTCGATCTTTGTATGTTTTGTAACGAGGCTTTAACATTGGATAAATCATTAGAGGGTAAAGAGTTTGATGAATCTTATAACCGCAAGAAAAAGAGCTGATAGCATAAGCTGTCAGCTCTAATGTTTAGGATTCTTTTGACATTCGGGACATTGACCATAGATTTCCATTCTGTGATGACTTACCTTGAATCCTGTAACATGCGAAGCAAGGTGTTCAACCTCATTTAGACCCGGATAGTGAAAATCTACTATCTTTCCACATTCCTCACAGATTACATGATAATGCTCTGTCGTAACAAAATCAAAACGACTAGAAGCATCACCATAGGTTAATTCCTTCACTAGCCCCACTTCACGAAATACTCGTAGATTATTATATACCGTAGCTACGCTCATATTTGGAAATCTTCCCTCTAGTGCTTTATAAATATCATCTGCAGTTGGGTGTGTAACTGTTTGGATTAGATATTCCAAAATCGCATGACGTTGCGGGGTAATACGCACCCCTGTTCCCTTCAACGTTTCAAGCGCCTCTTTTAACTGATGCTGATCTGACACCGTCATGCACCTCACTTTAATATAAAGATTCTTTTTTTATAATATTTATAATTAGTTTACTAACTTCCTACTCATTTTGTCAATATTACTACCTGTCTAATATGAAATAATTGTATGTTTTTAGGAAAAAATTAATAACCATTAATATCCCTTATTGAGGTCAATTTTATTAATGAGTTCTGACTCTCCCTTTAACCACCGATCAAGATTCTCTTCAAAAATCTCCATACTCCTTGGTAAATATTTCTTAGTTATACTTGAAGTATGTGGTGTAATCGTTACATTCTCCATATCCCAAAAAGGATGGTCACTACTTAAAGGTTCTTTTTCGAATACATCTAGAACTGCATGTTTAATTAAGCTTTCCTGTAAAACCTCAATTAAAACGCTATCCTTAACAACATCACCACGCCCAATATTAATAAATACAGCATCCTGCTTCATCACTCCAAAATGCTTTTTATTGAGACAATACTTTGTTTCAGGAGTACTCGGTAAAACAGAAACAATATAATCTGCATTAGGCAGCACAACATTCAAGTCTTCCATAGCTACTATCGTATCCGCAACCGAATCTGCTTTGCCAGACGTATTAACACCAATGACTTTCATGTTGAAAGCTTTGGCTAACCGGGCTATTTCCTCTCCAATTGCCCCTATACCAATTACACATAATGTGGCTTCATTAAGTTCTGACATCCTCACAACTGTTCGGTCCCACACTTTATTATCTTGGTTTTTCATTAGCTTCGGAAACTCCTTGGCAACCTGCAACATCATTCCAATTGTATATTCAGCCATAGGCATTTTATGAATACCTTTAACATTAGTCACCACAATACCACGTTGAGCAATGTCTTTAAAAGGCATTTTATCCATTCCTGCACTCATTACCATAATCCACTTAAGTTGTTTAGCTTGATTTAATTTTTCAGTATTAATATCCTCACCAAAAGTAACGATTACATCAGCTATATGTAAGCTATTTTTTGCATTTTCGATATTGTTATGTACTATAAAATTAACCGTTGGGAACCTTTGCCTCAATTGTAGCAAAGTAAGTTCCGGGATTTTCAATGTGGTTACAATATTCATACGTTCCCACTCCTTTTTTTATTATTATAACAAATCATCATTTTTCACTATAAAAGATAAGTTTTGTCTCTGTAAAATTATTGATTTTTAAGGTTAGACCCAAACCGGCATAAAAAAATACAACCGCACATAGTCTGTACGGTTGTTATAATAAATTGAGGAGGTATGCCCTACTCTAGATTACGTATATGTATCATGAATTGTATAGACAAATAGCTTGTATTAATAAAATTAGGCAGTACTATTATACTTTACTGAACCATCCGCAAATAACGCTTTATTGCGACCTGTCCGTTTCGCTTCATAAAGTAGTTTGTCCACCCTGTCCAACATATCCTCTCCATCATCCATAGCTTGCTTTGTCACCACCCCAAAGCTCATCGTCACTCTGAATCGCTCATCATCACAAGTTTCATATAATCCTTTGTAAACCGATTCGATATATATTATCGGATCCGACTGTTTCGGAAGTAATACCGCAAATTCCTCTCCACCATATCGAAAAGCAACTCCTTTTTCCTCTTCGGCTTTCGCCGAGAGAACCGCAGCCACTCGACATAACACTTCGTCACCAGTTATATGACCATATTTATCATTAAATTCTTTAAAAAAATCTATATCTCCTAAAATCAAAGTAAAGGAATTTTTGTTTTTTAACTTAGTTTTCAATTGTTCTTGAAAAGACCGATGGTTCTGCAGACCTGTTAAGAAGTCTTGTAGCATTAAATCTCGATACACCAGTTTATCATGAAAGTGAGATCGTTCACGATATGCTAACAGAGCTCCAAACACACCGACTATTAATAGAAACATGCTATTTATAGCAAAATTAAACGAGTCTACAAGCACATTTCCTCCTTGAATGAACAAAATAACTGTATACCCCACTAAGGTCACTAAAACACTGAATATAGCACCATATAATTTCCAATATATTGTCGCGTGCATAACAAACAAAAAGCTTATGGGAAACAAAGGGCTATGCACCCCACCTGTTAGTAATAAAAGCCATATAAGGGCTATGTAGTCAAAAACAATCCCAGCCCTCATAATGAATTGAGCGAATTTCCTGCTTTTATTCATCTGCCAAATACCGATTTGTGAAACTGTCATATATAGAATACCTAACGTTAATAATACAGGAAATGGTTCTTTCTTCAATTCTATTTGGCTCGCAAGAGGTTCAATGTAAAAAAGGCTAGTTGCCATTAATAGAAAAAGCCAACGTAGTAACGAAAAAATAAACTCAGTTTTTGAATCAGTTATTATTTTAACATTGTTCATAGCTATTCAATCCTCAATTTTTACTTTACTTCTCTTCATTGCCATTCACTATTACTAGCTAAAGTCGCTCAACCCAACACTATACATAAATACAATTCTTTTATCATTATAATTTTACTATAAAGTTCCATATAGAAGGACAAGAAAAAGACGACACCCGAACTAGATGTCGTCATTTATTTATCGAAAAAAGTCGAATATTATATTTATTTGACGAAATCGACGGTAATACCGTTGTATACACATCGAAACTTGTCGAAAAAGGACGATATTTTTATGAGCGTTGTATATCTTGTAAAGTTTCCAACGCTTCCTCTACATGTCCTTTCACCTTAACTTTACGCCACTCTTTTACGATTTTACCTTCCGGGTCAATCAAAAACGTAGAGCGTTCAATGCCCATGTACTCTTTACCGAAGTTCTTTTTTAACTTCCATACATTAAATGCTTCTGCAGCTTGATTGTCTTCATCGGCTAATAAAATAAATGGTAAGTTATATTTCTCTATAAACTTCTCGTGACGCGCAACCGGATCAGGACTTACACCTACTATAATGGTATTTAAATTCGAGAAGTCTTCATGTTTATCACGAAAATCACACGCTTCCGTTGTACAGCCGGGCGTCATATCTTTCGGATAAAAATATAGTACAACATATTTTCCACGTAGCTCAGAAAGCGTCATTGTCTCTCCGTTATTTGCAGGCAGTGTGAAATCCGGTGCTACTTGTCCTACTATTTGAGTCATCTTATACCCTCTCCTTATTCTGATTATATAAGTACCATACATTAGACAGATCTATAACACAAATACTAGCTCTTCTGTTCAAATTCAACTACAGAACGCACCACAAAAGCAGCAGGGATTATATATCCAATCACAGCTTCAATAATAGCAACACCTCTACCAATTCCAACTGGTGTTATATCACCATATCCTACAGATAGTAACGTAATCGCACTAAAATATAAACTTGTATATAGTGTATGTTGAAACGGCCCAACAACCCGCGCACCTTGTTCTATCAGAACCGTATATCCTTTCAGTTCAAGTATTGCGTATATAAGACCAAAGCCTACCATCAAGGTTCCGTATAACACTAATAACTGAAGTAGCGTATCCAAAGATAAATATCGTTGATTTTCACTCGGAATCATAGCTATTTTTATACTAGTAAACAATCCAACCACTACAATAATTAGAAAAAGCAGTAACATGTATACACGTCCTTAAGCATGTCTTACTTAATTGTACGAGCAAGCTAAGGCAACTATGATTGACGTACTTAATTTAGTTTCCAGCACCACGGTAACGAACAACACCGCGATTCCATATGAAAACCGCTAAGCAAAAGAATATTATCCCCATAAATGGCGTAAGAGCTGAATAAACAAGCCATTCACTTTTTCCTAAAAAGTACGCAGACGGATACACGCCAACGAAAGCAAACGGTAAAATCCACGTCAGTATATAGCGTATTACCTTGTTATAGATATCCACAGGATATCTCCCATAATTCCCAATATTGTACATCATAGGCATAATCGAGGTGCGAGCATCTGCCCAAAAGCTAACTGAGGCAAGCATAATAAATATACTTGCATATATAAGTGCACCGCCTAAAACAAAGACAAGAAATACGAAAAAATCGTACCAAACAAACCCTAAGTCCAACTTACTACCAGCATAAAACATAATTACAATTCCCGTTATTCCACCAAATAATGACTCAAGTTCCATTCTTTCTAAAATAATTTGAAATAAGCTATGAATGGGTCTCGTCAAAATTCTGTCTAGCTCCCCCTTTACAATATACCGTTCATTGAAGTCCCATATATTAAAGAACGCACTAAAAACAGAAAAGGGAACTAAGAAGAATCCATAAATAAAAATAATTTCTTCACGAGTCCATCCATTTAAAAACTGCGTATGACCAAAAACCACTAATATAAAGACTAAGTTAACCGCTTGAAACATTATATCTGAGAAAAACTCTACAAATAAGTCCACACGATACTGTAATCTAGTTTTTAAATATTGTGCTACATATTGAAAGAAGATTGATATATAGGTCATATAGTTATCCCCCCTGAACAATGAGTTGTTTTTTTGCTTTTAGCCATAGCAATTGTATAGGTAAAAGTAGTATAACAGCCCACACCGCTTGAAGGATTAAAGCTTCCCATGCTTCTTGACCTGTAAATCCTTCTGTAAAAATCATACTAGGTATATAGCTAATCGCTTGAAAAGGAAAATACATCATAACTGTTTGTGCCCATTCAGGATAAAAGCTTATCGGTAATAATAATCCCGAAAACAAATCAATAACAAGCCGTTTTCCACGAATAAGTCCATCGTTATTAAATAAGAAAAAAGTCAGAATACCAGTAAAAAGATTAATTTGGATGTTTATTATAAAGCTAAGTAACACTGAAACAGCGAATAATAGCCACGTCTCTGGCTTTCCAGATAATGAGACAGGGAATAACAATGTAACAATAACCATACCTGGCATAGAAAATAACAGCAAGCGGAATAAGCCTTCTCCAAGTCCTTGCATTGTTTTCATGACCAAATAATTGTAAGGGCGAATAAATTCAACCGCCACTTTTCCCTCACGAATCTCAAGAGCCATTTCTCGGTCAATATTATTAAAGTAAAACGCACGAGCCATCCAAGCAACAGCAATGTATGTGGTCATCTGTGAAACAGACAAGCCTTGAATCGATTGCTTGTCCCCATATATAGCCGACCATAAGAAATAGTATGCACCAATATTGATCGCATATATGAGAATGCCTGTATAGTAATTTGTACGATACGCAAGCATCATTAAAAACCGAATACGAATCATTTCAAAATATTTAGCCATGTCTTACGCCTTCTTCATAAATATTACGCACAATCTCTTCTGTTGAAACTTCAAGTATTTTAATATCATTAATTTGATGATTAGTTACAACTCTCGCTAACAAGTCGCTCATGATTATTTCATCCTCAATATAAGCCATCCAAATATTTGGACGTTCTCCTTGCGACCAAACTACTTGTAAATTTGATGTATCTCTTTGTAATTGCATAATGGTCGTTTCCTGCTTCAATTCAAACTGTACTTGCTTTCCCTCACCCCAGCTAGAACGAAGCTTTTCTAGTGAGCCATCATATATAATCTGGCCATCATCAAGCATAATAACGCGTTCGCACAATGCCTCAATATCCGCTAAGTCATGCGTGGTTAGCAGTACCGTTGTTCCATATGTCTCATTTAGATGCTTCAGAAATTTACGTATCTTTAATTTCACTAATACATCAAGTCCAATTGTAGGCTCATCTAAAAATAGCAATGGTGGATTATGTATTAACGCTGCGGCTAACTCACAACGCATACGTTGCCCAAGAGATAGCTTACGAACAGGCTTATCTAGCAAGTCAGCAATATCAAGCGCTTCAATTACATGTCCCATATGGTTGTTATAGTCCTCATCAGAAACGTTATATACCTTCTTTAATAAACGGAATGATTCCTGAACCGCTATATCCCACCAAAGCTGTGACCTTTGACCAAACACAACTCCGATAGTACGCACAAACCTCTCTCGTTCTTTATGTGGATTCATGCCGTTTACTCTAACTGTACCTGATGTTGGTGTTAATATTCCTGTTAACATTTTTATAGTAGTTGATTTACCAGCCCCATTTTCCCCAATATAGCCGACCATCTCCCCTTTTCCTATTGAAAAAGAAATATCGTTAACAGCTGAAATAGTTTTATAATTTCTGTTAAATAAATCGCGAAAAGCCCCTGTTAATCCCGATCGACTCGAGTATGACTTAAAATCTCTTCGTAAATTTTCTACTTCTATTACCACGTTTTTTCCTCCTGTTATGTGACACTCATTTTAATAGTTTATAGAATCGCCCCATAGATGACAAATAATGCACTTCGTTTTCCTCCGAAATTAATTTCTGAATTTAATAACTTCCTATTATAGCAGCTAGCCTCTTTTTCCAACACTCTATTTAAGCTACAATACATATGCAAAGGAGTGTTATTAATGATAAAAACAAGATCAGAAGCAATTCATAAAGAAGCTTTACAACATATTGTAGGTGGAGTAAATAGTCCATCTCGCTCTTACAAAGCTGTTGGGGGCGGTGCACCCATCGTAATGGACCGAGCAAAGGGAGCATACTTCTGGGACGTCGATGGGAACAAATACATAGACTACTTAGCAGCATATGGACCAATCATAACCGGGCACGCTCATCCTCATATTACGGAAGCCATTCAAAAAGCAGCAGAAACTGGAATTTTATATGGCACACCTACCGCTCATGAAGTTACATTCGCAAAAATGATTAAGGAAGCAATTCCGTCATTGCACAAAGTTCGTTTTGTTAATTCCGGAACAGAAGCTGTCATGACAACGATTCGTGTTGCTCGCGCCTTTACAAAACGTGATAAAATCATTAAATTCGCTGGTTGCTATCACGGCCATTCTGACCTTGTATTAGTAGCTGCAGGATCAGGACCAGCAACACTTGGAACACCCGACTCTGCTGGTGTCCCAAAAAGTATAGCACAAGAGGTTATTACGGTTCCCTTCAATGATATTGAACCATTCCGAAAAGCACTTGAAAAATGGGGCGATGAAATTGCAGCTGTTTTAGTAGAACCAATTGTTGGGAATTTCGGTATTGTCGAACCAGAGCCTGGCTTTTTGCAACAAGTAAATGACCTTACTCATAAAGCAGGAGCCCTTGTCATTTATGATGAAGTTATTACAGCGTTCCGCTTTATGTATGGAGGTGCACAGAATTTATTAGGAATTGAACCTGATTTAACAGCACTTGGTAAAATTATCGGTGGCGGCTTACCAATAGGTGCTTATGGCGGTAAAAAAGAAATCATGGACGTTGTAGCACCACTTGGCCCAGCATATCAGGCTGGCACAATGGCC
Organism: Bacillus sp. HMF5848; assembly: GCF_003944835.1. GTDB lineage: Bacteria > Bacillota > Bacilli > Bacillales > HMF5848 > HMF5848. The sequence goes on along the minus strand of NZ_RWIV01000001.1, from coordinate 891,750 downwards.
GGAAATCCAGCCTCCATTCAAGCTGGTATCGCCTGCCTAGAAGTCCTCAAGCAGCCAGGTGTATATGAGGAGTTAGATCGTTTGGGAGCTATACTTGAGGAGGGGATTGTTAAACAAGCTGCACACTTTCATATTCCTATAACAATTAACAGATTAAAAGGTGCATTAACTGTATACTTCACATCTGAAAAAATTAGAAATTACGAGCAGGCAGAAGCAACCGATGGAGAGTTATTCGCAAAGTTCTTTAATGCTATCATTGATGAAGGTATCATGCTCGCACCATCTAAATACGAAGCTTGGTTTATAACGACAGAACATACTGAACAAGACATCATCCAAACAATTGAGGCTGTTGGTAAAGCATTCGCTCATATTAGCAAAAATGCATAAATATTCATAAGTGTATATTTTTTGAAGGTGCGAATACTCGCACCTTCTTTATATAACATAAGAAAACGCTTACATTCGTGAATGCTAAAAAATGAATATATTATCAACTTTCTGAATACACCGTTGATTTTTTTTATGTATTATGATAAGATAGCATATACAATTCTGAAAATTTTGTTCTTTTCACTGGATATTAATTTCCTCAATCTTAGCCACGACTTAACAATCTATAGGTTCTTTTTTTTGCCTGGAATTTATCAAGTGTCGTAACAGACAAATACCTTGAACTTTACCCAAATTTACATAGGAGGTGAAGGCTACTCAAGCATAATTGCTTGTTAAGCCGAATGAATGAAAAAAAAGTGGACCCCAAGTCTTTTCCGAGATTACTATAACCACGAGCACGATGCATGTGGAATTGTTGCCGCAGTTGAAAAGCGTCGTATCCCTTCGAAAAAAAATATAGACAATGTCATTGATGCACTTGTAAAGATGAATCACCGTGCGGGCTTCATAAACGGCGAAGGTGATGGTGTTGGAATTCACATCGACATTCCAAAGGATGTATGGAAAGAAAAGCTTGTTGCAGCTAATTTAGATCCAGCATTAACTGAAAGAGATGATTTTATTGTTGGACATTTTTTCATTGATAAAAAAGTAGAATTTGAATCAGTAAGAAAGCGCGCTGTTGATATATTACAGGACGCGGGACTTCAAGTTATCTATGAAACAACAAAAGTGACAAACTCCGAAGCACTTGGACCGATTGCTTTACAACAGGACCCTGTATTCTGGCAAATGGCACTTTTGCCAGGCAACTCTAGTAAGCTAGCAAGCACTTTATTTACTGCTGTAATTGATATTGAGATGGATGAGAATATTCACGTTGCATCGTTAAGTAACTATACAGCCGTTTATAAAGTAATGGGTGCTGGTGATATTTTACCTAAATATTATCACGATTTAGCTAACCCTCTTATCGCATCAACTATGACACTTGGACACAATAGATACTCGACTAACACGTTATCAAACTTCTTTCGTGTACAACCGTTTAGTGTATTAGGTCATAACGGGGAAATTAACACTATTTCCAAGCTTCGTGATGAAGCAACGATGTTAGGTGTGCCTATTACAAATGGGGGTAGTGATTCGCAAGACTTAAATCGGACAATAGATACATTGATTTCACGTCATAATTTCACATTATTTGAAGCAGTAGACGTGTTATTCCCACCGATAGTAAATGAAATAAAAGCGTATCAAGATCATCTACAAGATTTATATGCGTATATTCGTGAAGCATGGGGCCATTTTGCCCAAGGTCCAGCTGGTATAATCTCACGCTATGCGGATGAAGCTGTTTTCAGTTTAGATTCCCTTGGTTTACGCCCTTTATGGAAGCTTGAAGCAACTGATAGGTTTATGTTCTCATCAGAGCCTGGTATTGTACCTTCAAGTGAATACATGTCCGAACCTAAACCGCTTGGTCCCGGTGAAAAAATCGGGCTTAAATGGGGGGAAGACGATCGTATTAAGATTTATGAATATGCTGAATTTCAGCAAGAGGTTTATAATCGTTTCTACGATAAATTAGCTTTCCGTAACTATCGTGAGCGGTTGCAGGGTCCAAAGCTTGAAGAGAAAATCCTGTCAACAGCACCTACAAAGGTCTCTACTGGACAATACTCTGCATTCGGTTGGGACCGAGAGCACATACAATTAATTGAGCAGATGGCTGAAAAAGGTGCTGAACCTATTCGTTCGCTTGGTCATGATGCACCACTTGCTGCCATTGATAGTGAAAGGAAAAATATCGCGGACTTTATTAAAGAAAGCGTTGCAGTTGTAACAAATCCTGCGATTGATAGAGATCGCGAAACAGAACATTTTTCAACAAGAACAGTTGTCGGAAAACGTCCTTCTTTATTTGTAAAGCAACAGCCAGATCATGTAATTGAATTATCATCTCCTCTTTTAGTAGAAGGCCAGCTTGGTAACGAATTACAAATGCAGAATGGGCATCCATCTTATGATCAAATCGTTCATTCATTTGCCAGTAAACAACTAAGCTATGATATTCATGCTACTTTCAGCGAGAACGAAAGCTTGGTAGACGCGTTAGAACGACTTGCTAATGAGGCAGTGTCTGCTATTACAAAAGGAAAAACATTGCTCACCATTACTGATGAACGTTCACATAGTGAAGATAACTTATGGATTGACCCATTATTAATTTTGTCCAAAATTGACCAAACACTAGTAGAAAAGCAGTTAAGACGTAACTGTTCCTTGTTGTTACGTTCTGGTGCCATCCGTTCATTACATGACATTATATTAGCATACGGGCTAGGTGCAAATGTAATCAGTCCATATATTTTATTTGCGACTGTTGCTGAAGAGTCACTTACTCCAACAGTAAATGTATTCGAAGCGTTGAATAAAGGGTTGGAGAAAGTAATCTCTACTATTGGAATCCATGAACTTAGAGGATATAGCCGTTTATTTTCAAGTATCGGTTTAAATGAAGAAGTTGCTGATGTTTTAAAGATAGTTAACTTCTTAGGATCAAAAGAGTTAAAATATAATTTTGTATCAATGAAAGAAGATGCTATTGCACGTAAAAACGACTTTACTAACGAAAAAGCTCGTGCGCGTAAAACGTTCCACGTTTTTCCGCGAATTTGGAAAGCCATCGGTGAGGTCGCAAAGACAGGTTCTTATGATAGCTACAGAGAGAAGCTAACAGAAATTGAAACAGCATCACCAACCACAATTCGTCACTTAACTGAACTGAAGGCAGCCTCAAAATCTGTTGATTCAAACAGAGTAAATGTTGGGGTTGGCGATCATGATTTACCGTTTGTTATTTCATCTATGTCGTTTGGATCTCAGAATGAAATCGCCTTCCGAGCATACGCGGAAGCTGCTGATCGTTTAAATATGGTTAGCTTAAATGGTGAAGGCGGCGAAATTAAGGATATGCTAGGTAAATATCCGCGTACACGCGGTCAACAGGTGGCCTCTGGTCGCTTTGGGGTGAACGCAGAGCTATTAAATTCATCTAACCTTTTAGAAATTAAAATTGGCCAAGGCGCAAAGCCTGGTGAAGGTGGACACTTACCTGGTTCTAAGGTTACCGCTAAAATTGCAGAAGCTCGTAACGCAACAATTGGATCTGACCTTATCTCTCCATCGAATAACCATGATATTTATTCAATTGAAGATCTTGCACAAATGATTACTGAGTTGAAAACAGCGAACGATAAGGCAAAGGTTATCGTAAAGGTTCCTGTTGTACCAAACATCGGAACAATTGCTGTTGGTATCGCTAAAGCTGGCGCTGACATGATTACATTAAGTGGCTTCGATGGTGGAACTGGTGCTGCCCGTACACATGCCATTCAAAATGTTGGTTTGCCGGTTGAAATTGGTGTAAAAGCAGCTCACAATGCACTTCTTGAAGCGGGATTACGCCATAAGGTTGAAATTTGGGCTGACGGTGGATTAAAGAGCGCAAAGGATGTTATAAAAGTTATGCTTCTAGGGGCGAACCGTGTAGGGTTCGGTACACTATCAATGATCGCCATTGGTTGTACAACATGCCGTGGTTGCCATCTAGATACATGTCACGTTGGAATTGCAACACAAATTGACAGTGTGGCACAAGCAGAGGCACACGGATTAAGACGTTTTGTTCCAAGACAATTTGAAGCAGCTGTACAAGGATTAATGAACCTTTTCGGTGCATTTGGAAATGAGCTACAACAATTAACTGCATCATTAGGGTTCTCGAGTCTTCAAGAAATTGTAGGACGTTCAGATTTACTAGAACAAAACCGTGGTCATGATGAGCTTGATTTATCAGATATGCTACAAACACTAGATGCGAATGTTGAACAATTAGTTCATTCGGAAGCTGCTGCAGGACTTGAAAGCGAATTAGCCGTTGCAGCTGGTGCCGAGTATTTAGATTATAACGTTGCTGACCTTCAGCATTCTCGTGAGTACGCAAGTGTAACTGCCGAGCAACGTATTTTAGCAAGTCGCGTCGCATGTCATCGTGTACGTGATCGTTTAGATGGATCTTATAAAGAAATGCCAGCTCTTAAGCTTTCTTATAAAACAGGATCTATACCTGGAAATGGCTTAGCAGCATATAACGCTTCCGGCATTGACGTATCTGTTCACGGTGGAGCACAAGATGGTGTTGGAAAAACAGCATTTGGAGGCAGTGTTGTCATCCTTAAAGACAGAGGAAAAGAGGGTAAATTCTACAACGGCTCTGTTGGAAAGGGCTTTGGATATGGAGCTCAGCATGGATTATTGATCGCTCAAGGAAACGCAGATGCACGTGCAGGTATTCGCCTATCTGGTGCTGATATGATAATTGGTGGTCGCATACAGCAACCAATTCGTGATTATGAGCATGGCAATATTGGCGTACACGCTAATATAAAAGGATTCGCCTTTGAATATATGACTAATGGACGAGGACTTGTCCTTGGTGATCCAGGTCCATGGATCTGCGCAGGTATGACAGGTGGAGTCGTATACTTACGTCATCAACCTGAAATGGGCTTAACAAGAACAGCACTTGACCGCCGTATCGCTAAAGGAGCAAAGGTTTCTATAGTAGGGCTAACAGAACAAGGTCTGAAGGATGTAACCGAGCTACTCACAAAATATAAGCAAGCACTTATGACAACAGACCAGCATGAAGAAGTACAAGAGATTGAACGTCTGTTAGCTGACCCTGGTGCTCATTTCTATCAAGTAGTACCAACAAAAGAACAAGCAGATCCATCTGTTTCTACGGAGTAATGATGCACTTACAGCCTGAGGTAGTATACCTCAGGCTTTTTTTGTCATACTGCTATTTCATTTGACTTAAGCAAGTCAGAATTATTTGACGCTCATGGCGCATTAATGCAATGCTAGGTAAAAAAGAACAACCGAATTACATGTTATTTAATTAAAATTAAACCCATTATTAAGATAAAATATGGTCTTTCGTGAACATTTTGTTAAAGAATATTTTGGAGAGATAAATTTTTACATTTTTATCTTGCTAAACAAGTCAAAAACAAGTATCATACATAAATGTTTAATTTGCTTTGAAAGGAACTATTACATGAAGGTCGGAGCCCGAATATTAAAGACAGGCATCGCAATTACGATGTCTTTATACTTGGCAACCTTGTTACAGCTTCCAACTCCTGTTTTTGCTGGTATCGCAGCCATTTTTGCCATTCAACCATCTATTTATAGATCATATTTATCTGTCATTGAACAAGTTCAAGCAAATGTAATCGGCGCTTTTTTTGCTATAATGTTTGTTTTGTTATTTGGTAACGACCCCTTTGTAATCGGACTAACAGCTATTATAGTAATCGCAATTAATATACGATTAAAAACAGAAAGTACAATAGCTGTTGCTGTTGTAACTGTAGTAGCGATTATGCAAAGTCCGGGGGATCATTTTATCCAATTTGCACTTGTTCGTTTTTCAACTGTTATGTTAGGGGTTTTTTCTGCATTCGCGGTTAACCTTATATTCATTCCTCCAAAATATGAGCATAAGCTATATAACCGTATTGTGGAATTAACTGAAGAAATATTTAAGTGGATTCGAATAACTACTAGAAACGCGGCAGCGCACGGTCAATTGCGGTTAGATATTGATCATATGAAAGAACGACGCATGAAACTTGATCAGCTTTATCTTTTATATAAAGAGGAGCGTAGCTATTTTAAGAAACATACATTTGCTAAGTCGCGTAAATTAGTTTTATTTCGACAAAAGATTGTTACGTTGAATCGCTTGCTTGATTTGTTAAAAATACTTCATCGCATGGAGCATGAATTTCATCAAACTCCGCTTGAGTTTCAACAGCTTGTAACAACTGAATTAGACTGTCTTATGACTTGTCATGAACAAGCATTGCTAAAATTTGCGGGGAAAATTAAAACAAACAGTTCTTTTGACAATGACCCACTGCTTTTATGTGGCACCAATATCGTAGAGCAGTTTCTTGCAATACGAGAACAGGCGGATGATTCTGGTCTTAAACATTATGATCACCTCTTCCCGCTAATAGGCTGGATCATAGACTATCGTGAGCAAATCATTCATCTTAACCGTCTTATAGACAGTTTCCAAAATTATCATACGAATGATGAGCTAGATATTTAAAGCAGGTTATGGATTTTACGCATAAACCTGGGATTTTGTCCATAAAGCTTAGAATTTTACGCATAAAACTATGGATTTCACGCATAAACTATAGATTTTCGCGCATAAACCCGGGAAATTCACGCATAAATCCGTGAAATTCACGCATAAATCCCAGATTCCCGCGCATAAACCCGGGAAATTCACGCATAAATCCCAGATTTTCGCGCATAGACCCGGGAGTTCCGCGCATAACTCTGGAAATTCTACGCATCGTGTTCAGGTAGGTACTCTTAAAATGTCGTTACAGCTAAATCTACACTTAATTTTGGAGATACACATGCTAAAAGTGCGAGCCAATAAATAAAGTCTGCCGTTTTAATAATAACAAAAGTAGTTATTAACATAATGGCAATAAAAAAACGCTACGGAATTCCGTAGCGTTTTTTTTGTGTATTGTGATGTTATTTATTTAGATAAAAACATATAAACAACTTTTGCTGCTTGCGAGCGTTTTGCTCCATCATTCGGTCCAAAAGAACCGTTGTCATAGCCTGTCATGAAGCCAAGTTCTGCTGCTTCATTAACATATGCACTAAACTCATCAGCGATTGCACCACTATCTTTGTAAGTTGCTGTTGTAGTAGCATTATACTCTGCACCAAGCTTCACTTCATATGCACGCATAACCATAGCTGCCATTTGTTGGCGTGTAATAGTGTTGCTTGCACCGAATTCAGCTGGAGTTAATGTTGTAATACCGTTATTATAAGCAATTTCAATCTCTTTTTGAATATCTCCTGAGCCATCACTTAAGCCTAAAGCACGTACGATCATCGCAACAAATTGCCCTCTAGTAACTGTGCTTTCAGGATCAAATGTTTGTGGATCTTTCCCATGAACGATGCCTTTTTTAGCTAAAGATGAGATATAATCACTTGCCCAATAACCTGCTGGTACATCTGCGAAGCTTACTTTCGGACTTAGGTCAATTGTAAAGAAGCCAAAGCCTTTTTCGTCTGTAACACCTGTATAAGTCATATCATCTGTCATGATAGCTTCAGCAGCTGGATTTGAATGGAATACTACATTTACATCACCAGCAATTGGTGTGAATGACCAGTTATTATTAACTGATGCATCTACCACTCCGTTTTCTTTTACATAAGCCATAACAGCATCACGGTTTGAATCAGGAGCTTTTAAAATTGTGTTTGCTCCACCTGGATTCATTAATTTACCAGTTCCCGCACGGTAGTCATTTGCTGCAACGATAAATTCCATATCAGCTGTTACAGGTTGGCCGTTGTACATTAAGTTTTTAATACGATTAGCGTCTGGGTTAATTACGTTTTGACCTTTATCGTATTTAGCTGGTTGTGTTACATCAATTTCATACGTTACGCCATCAATAACATCAAAGTTATATGTTGGGAAATCTGTATTCACAAGCTTTTGCTCTTCTGTGCTGTTTGGATCGATTTGGTTAAATTGACCTGCTGACCATTCTAACCACTCTTGTACTACATCGCCTGTTATTTTAAGTGCTGTTACTACGTTGTTGTCATAGTAATATAAGTCAGCCACGTTTTTAATTGCAATTGTACCTGATGGCACATTTGTATAGTTGTCAACACCACTACGTCCTGCTTTAAATGGTGCAGCAGCTGAAAGGATCGGAAGTCCTTCGTACTCTGTACCTTTTAGCGCCTTCTCAACGTACGCAGTTTGCGCGCGGTTTACAATTTCCATTGATGCATTATCTTTCACTAGAGCAAAGTACGTGTTCAAATCACCCTTTAATTCACCTACAGGGCTTCCCATATATTCAATAGTTGCTTCATGCTCTGCTACTACATCAGCTTCAATATCAGCGTCTAAAGTAGCATCCTTAGTTGAACGTAAAGAAGCTTGTCCTTCTGTTACATCCCATTTACCATCAACTTTTTCAATTGTTAAGTCGATTAAACCAAGGTCACTTCCCCAAGAGCTTGGCATTGCCACTGGCACGCCATTGATAGTACCTGTCGCATTATCAATACCATTACCGTCTTGGAAAGATGGTTTTTCTACGTTAGGAAATGATCTGTGCTGGTGTCCCGTTAAAATAGCATCAACGTCTTCAACTTGGCTTAAATAGTATCCAGCATTCTCCATCATTTCAGCATAAGGCTTTAAGTTACCGTTCTCATCATAATCAGCAATACCAGAGTGTGCTAGAACCACTACTACATCTGCGCCAGCAGCCTTCATTTCTGGTACAACTTTTTCAGCTGATTTTACAATATCTTCAACAACAAGCTTGCCGTTTAAATGTTTTTCATCCCAGTTCATAATATCAGGTGGAACAAAACCTGTTACACCGATTTTAATTGTATGTGTTTCACCATCTGTATCAACAACTTCTTTTTCAACAATCTCAAATGGTGTGAAATAGTTTTCACCATTTGTATCGTATACATTTGCATTTACGTAAGGGAATTCTGCACCTTCAAGAGCTGCATTTAAAAAATCTAATCCGTAGTTAAATTCATGATTTCCAACTGTAGCAAAATCATAATCAAGTAGATTCATAGCACGAATGATAGGATGTACATAGCCCTCTTGCTCCATTAGGTCTTTGTTTACAACATAATCTCCTACTGGGCTACCTTGAATCGTATCACCATTATCAACAAGAATACTGTTAGCAACTTCATCGCGAGCTTCTTGAATCACAGTTGCCGCTTTTGCAATACCATAGTTTTTCCCAGTACTATTTTGATAGTAATCATAGTTCATAACGTTTGAGTGAAGATCACTCGTTTCAACAATACGAAACTTAACGATATCCTGGTCCATCACTTCAGCATACGTAATAGCAGGTGAAGCCTGTGGAATAATTAGTCCTAGTGCTAATGCTGCGCTTGCTATTGTCTTTTTACTACGAAACTTTTTCAAATGAATATCCCCCTCAAGTAATTGAAAATATTTTCAAGACATGGATATAGTATCAAAAATAGAGGCATTAGTATATATAATTTTGACTGGAAAATTGAGATTAGGAAATGAGGGAACTTTCGTAATTTTCAAGTATTTTAAAGAGCCAACGATAACTCCGTCAGCTCTGTTTCTTATTAATTCAATTGTTGAATTTGAAATAACTTATGGTAATGCCCTTGCTGCTCCATTAATTGTCCGTGAGAACCAACTTCTTTAATCTCACCATCTTCAATCAATACTATTTTATCTGCATGCGTTATAGTGGATAACCGATGTGCGACAACAATTGTCGTACGATCTTTAGCTAACTTCATAATCGCTTCTTGTATAAGCTGTTCGCTTTCTAAATCCAATGCAGATGTTGCTTCATCAAGAATTAGAATAGGTGGGTTCTTTAGGAAAACGCGCGCAATGGCAATTCTTTGTTTCTGACCACCGGACAATTTAACGCCACGCTCACCAACTTTTGTATCATATCCTTCAGGAAGATTCATGATAAATTCGTGGGCATTAGCAGCTTTAGCTGCTGCAATAACTTCTTTTTTTGTTGCATTTGGCTTTGCAAGTGAAATGTTCAGTAAAACTGAGTCACTAAATAAAATACTATCCTGGAAAACCACACCGATTTTATCACGAAGACTTTGTACTTTATAATGGCGAATGTCCATTCCATCTAACAGAATAGATCCATTTGTCACATCATAGAATCGTGGAATAAGGCTTACTAAGGAAGATTTTCCTCCGCCACTCATCCCGACAAGTGCCACTGTTTCTCCTGATTTAACGTCAAGATTTACATGTTTTAAAACAGTATCTTGACCGTTATAGGCAAAGCTTACTTCTTTAAAACTTAAGGCGCCCTTTACACTTTGCACCTCAACAGCGTCTTTTGAATCCACTACATCATATTTTTCATCAAGAAATTCAAAAACTCTATCCATTGATGCAAATGCTTGAGTTAACGAAGTCGAACTGTTCACTAATCTACGTAAAGGACCATAAAGTCTTTCAATGTATCCCACAAAGGCAATCATCGCACCAATCGTTAAATCTTCTTGGATAACTTGGTATCCGGCAAAAGCAATGACAATTAAAGGGGCAATATCTGTAATAGTATTAACGACTGCAAATGACTTTGCATTCCAGCTCGTGTGATCGAGTGCTTTGTTGAGAAAATATGTATTTTGTGTATTAAATTGTTCTTGTTCATAATCTTCAATAGCAAAGCTTTTTACAACTGGCATTCCTTGTATTCTCTCATGTAAATGCGCTTGCAAATTCGCTAAAGCCTGCGAACGCACTCTCGTTAGATGGCGTAGTTGTCCAAAAAAGTAGCGAACAGCTATTGCATAAATAGGTAAAGTTATAATAGATACTAGCGTTAAAGTAACATCCATTGTCATCATAATAATAATAGCAATTACGATGGTTACCATGTCTAGCCACACGTTCATTAATCCTGTAATTACAAACGTTTTAGTCTGCTCCACATCATTTATAACACGTGAAATAATTTCTCCTACACGACTATTAGCATAGTAGCGAAAGCTTAGTTTCTGTATATGTGTAAAAAGCTGGTCACGAATATCAAAAATGATTTTGCTTCCTGTCCACTGCGCATAATATTGCCGAAAATACTCAATAGGTGGACGTAATATTACAAAAATACCGAACATAATAGCCATAATAATTATTAAATTATTTGTTTTTTCAGCAGATGAAAGTTCTTCAGCACTAATGATGTCATCTACTACGTATTTAAGTAACAATGGTATCGCCAATGGTATCGCGAACTTTATGACACCAATAATGATAGTACCAATTATTTGCCATTTGTATGGTGATACAAACTTCATGTAACGTTTAATGACTCCCAAGTTGTTTCCCCCTGCTTTATAAGTTTTTTCATAGCTGATCACAATAACAGAAAAACCTGTTGGGCTTTTCTAGCCGAACAGGATTAGTTTCCGTACTCAGTTATTTTCTATATGTTAAATATCGTTCATACCATGTTTCAATAAAATCAGGTGCAAAAGGTCCTTTGCGTTGTTGCACCCATGATGTTAACCGCTCCACATTGTTTTTCAGTATACGATCTATAACATCAGGATAATTCATTTGCTTTCTATGTACTTCATATTCATCTTCATCAAGCAAAATATAAGTCATGTCAGGGAAAACTTTGACATCTAAATCATAATCAATATACTTCAATGCTTCATCATCCCAAACAAATGGAGAACTTAAATTACAATAATAATATATTCCATCATGGCGAATCATACCGATAATATTAAACCAGTACTTAGCATGAAAAAAACAAATGGCTGGTTCGCGAGTAATCCATGTTCTACCATCCGATTCTGTTACAATCGTCCGGTCATTTCCACCTATAACAGTGTTTTGCGTCCCCTTAAGTACGGTTGTTTCCTCCCATACTCTGTGAATCAGTCCGTTATGTTTATAACTGTGTATTTGAATTTGATCTCCCTCCGCTGGAAAAGACATTTTTCTCCCTACTTTCATTTGGACGCCCTACGATATTTTCACAATCCATTTTTATACTATTATAACGGTTTATGATATATTTTAAAACTAAAGAGCCACCAGTTTTTGATGACTCTTGAAGATTTTTTTATTTATTTAGTATATGTAATTTTGTATTTTACTGCCTAAATGGATGTTGCTTCCTTTTCCTTAAGGTACGAACGGATGACTTCTTCTGTTTGCTCATCAAAAGCGAGTTGAAGCTGTTTAATTTCTTTTTTTATAACCTTAATCTCATTTTCATCCATATGTTGGTTTATATCTAGAGTAGCTTGCAAGTATAGCATACGATCCATAATTTCCATTTGTTTTGTTACCGCATCATTAAAGTGCATATTGGAGCCTCCTATCAATCTTCTTACTACTGATTCTCCAGTTTCCCCCATATTACCTTTGACTAAAATTGTAGGAATAACACTTCTTTTGACAAATTATCTTATTACTTTAGCTAACCAAGCAGCGCCTAACACTCCTGCATCATTACCTAACGCTGATATTTCAGGACGAATTCTTTCTGCTAACTCTTTTAGGACAAACTCCTTAAATGATGCTTGTGTTGGAGCTATGAGTACATCCCCTGCATTCGATACGCCTCCACCAATAACTATCCGTTGCGGATCAAACACAGTCGCAAGCTGGGCTAACGCCAAGCCTAAATATAAACCAGCTTCAGCAAAAATGTCGCTTGCAAGGATATCTCCTTCTAGAGCAGCGGCTGAGACGTCTTTCGCAGTTATATTTCCATTCTTTATGTAATATTCATTTAAAATCGTAGTAACACCATTTTTTACAGCATTTATAGCTTTTGCTGCTATCGCCGTTGCTGAGGCATACATTTTTAAACATCCTGTTTTTCCACATGTACATACTAACCCATGTTTAGGTTCAACGGTCATATGTCCCAATTCTCCGGCCATCCAATGACTCCCTTCATGCAATTGCCCATCAATAACAACGCCTCCACCAACACTCGTACCAAGCGTAACAAATATTATATTGCAACTTGAATTGTCTCCGCTATTTGTCCACATTTCTCCAAGCGCAGCTGCGTTTGCGTCATTTAATATAGTAACAGGTATGTTTAATTTAGTTTGTATAACCTTTGATAGTTCAAATTGAGACCAATTTACACGCTCATACTTAAGTACAACCCCTAGTTTTGTGTGCACAAATGTCGGTATACCAATACCAACAGCTTGTATCGGATATTCATCAGTGATAGTTTTAAGCTCTGTGTAGAGCATGTTTAGCAGATTGTCTCCACCTTTATCAAGTAATGTTGATACTTCATATTTATATTTTATATTGCCCGATTGTGTAACAACTGCAAATTTAGTGTTTGTGCCACCTATATCTACACCACAGTATACTTGTTCCATCATTGTAAAATACACCACCTATTATTGAGTATTGTACAATGACCTGAGTTAAAACGAAACTACTCACCTAGCAATAAAGTATGTACATACAACAAAAAAACAACATAAAGAAAAGGAGCATACCACTCGAGTTGTGGCATGCTCATTAAAAAGTCCATTAAATTAGTAGTTTTTTTGAGATTTTTGTGCAGATTGTGCATTTTGTTGCTTAACTTGTTGCGCATCTGTTTCGCTAGCAAACTCAGTGCCGTACTGCTGTCCTTGCTGACCAGCTTGTTGGCTAGCTGCTTTCTGCATTGATTGTGCGTTTTGTTGTTTAACTTTTTGTACGTTTGTTTTTGCTCCTTGATCCATCATTATCACCTCCACGACAATTAAGTTACCCAACAATAATTTTTTATATCCTACATTTTTTAAAAACTTTTTTGAATAACAACTTTATGGAAAGAAAAGCTAATATTATGGAGGGATGAATAATGTATGTTGGACGCGATATGACTGAATTATCAATGATTGCCAAGGATGAATGGAAAGATAGTGAGCTAGCATTTTTCCATCATTCCTTACAACAAATAACACCATATTTAAACACAGAAGGACAAACAATTCACAGAGAGATTATTAAGGAAATTGAAGCACGGGGGGCTTATATAGACAAGAAGCTGATTACACGCACGGTACAAGAATTTCATACGATTAAAAATCGTAACACACGCATTTAGGCTAACGCTGCAGCGCACTGATGCTATCGCTCAAACTGTATCATCCTGTGAGAGGCGCACAAGCTAGAATCGACCACTCATAAGCGTTAATCCTGTTAAAGCGAAAAGCATCGTTAAAAGGCTAATTTGTGGGATCGTTCTTTACTACCTTTACTTGTCGTATTTATCTGATTAACCAAGAAAGATAAGTCTTGTTTTATTTCGCTTATATGAAGACCCAACCAACACATAAAAAACCAGGAGTATTGATTACACTTCCTGGTTTCTTTTCTCGATATATGATTTTATTATTTTTTGATGAGCTACCGAAAATGGATAGTTACTTAATTGTTCTAATGTAACAAGCGCAACATCATCTCGTTTGCTTAAATCCCCGTGTTGTTTCACAACACCTTCGTACACTTGAATATGCCAGATAAGATGTGAAAATTCATGTGTGATTAACGCAAGCTGGTCATGTATTTCACTTTTAAATGCTAAATCTGTTTCAAGATTATTCATAAATTGCATTGTTGGAGGCGCAATATCATCTAGAACATAAGAATAATTAGGAAATTCCCACATATTAGCGAGCAAACCTTCATTAGGTCGCTTCCTAATTAAAATCTTTCCATCTTCGCTCTTTAGGATAGCAGCTATAATAGTAACCGTTTTTTGCTTCTTCTTTGCCTTTCGAATTGGAAGCTCGTACTGCATGCCTTCTTTAAGTGCACGACAATGTTCTTGAACAGGGCAGAGTAAACAGGCTGGCTTCTTTGGAATACAAATAAGAGCGCCTAATTCCATTAATCCTTGGTTAAAAAAAGACGGGTTTTTCTCCGATATTATGTTTGTGATGATTTTTTCAAACAGTTTTCTTGTTTTAACTTGCATTATATCTTCTTTTACTAACAGTATTCGTGACATTACTCGCATTACATTTCCATCTACCGCTGGTTCTGGTTGATTATAAGCTATACTTAAAATAGCGCCCTGTGTATATGGTCCGACACCTTTTAGAGTGCTGATTTCTTTCGGATTACTAGGCACCTTACCTTCATACTTCTCTACTACTTCTTTAACAGCACTGTGCAAATTTCTAGCCCTTGAATAATAGCCTAAACCTTCCCACGTTTTTAATACATCTTGTTCATCCGCATTAGCTAAAGCCTGTATTGTTGGGAATCTTTCCATAAAAGTAGTAAAATAAGGTTTAACAGCTTCCACTTTTGTTTGCTGAAGCATTATTTCTGATACCCAAATTTTGTATGGATCTTGGTCTTTTCTCCATGGTAAGTCACGCTGTTCATGTTCAAACCATGATAGTAAATCATGCTGAAATCCTTCTATATTAAAGTTTTGTAATATTTCTTGTATATTGGGCATTGATTTCACCTACAATGTTAAACTTATATTAGAATTTACCTATAATTTGTTTGTCCAATCTAGAATACACTAACATTATGCATCTTATTGTAAGGAGGCTAACGTTGTGGATACAGGTACACATGTTGTAATGGGGCTTGCACTAGGCGCGATGGCCACTTTGGACCCTGCTATCACACCTGGAACAATAACAGGGCAAGCAGTATTAGTGGGTACGCTAATTGGTTCTCAGCTTCCTGATTCAGATACAGTACTAAAATTAGTGAATAACGCCAAATACATTCGAAACCATCGTGGTATCACCCATTCTCTTCCGGCAGTATTATTGTGGCCTATCCTAGCTACCATTGGACTCCATTTTGTTTTTCCTGAAGCAAATATTCTCCATGTTTGGATATGGACATTTATAGCCGTATGCTTTCATGTATTTGTAGATATTTTTAATGCTTACGGTACACAAGCACTTAGACCACTTTCCAATAAGTGGGTTGCAATAGGTGTTATTAATACATTTGATCCGTTCATCTTCTCTATGCATGTAGTTGGATTAATATTATGGAGGTTTGGCTTTCACCCTGGCTACACATTTATTGGCATTTACATTGTTTTACTTGGCTATTATGTACTACGGTTTTATATGAAACACCGTGTCATTAAGGCCTGTCATGCTATCGTGCCACATGTACAAAAGGTGATTGTATCACCAACACTTCGTTTTACGAATTGGCATTTAGTCATTATAACAGATAAAAAGCAATATGTCGCAAAAGCAGCTGGAGAAAAAATTACCATTGTGGACAGTTTTGAAATATTAAAAATACCAGATATACCCGTTGTTCAAAAAGCTATGAAGGATAAAAATTTGTCTGCATTTTTGTCCTTTTCACCTGTATACCGTTGGGAATTTGAAATTCTCGATGATCATTATGAGGTTCGTTTCACCGATTTACGCTACTTGAGCAAGGGATATTATCCTTTTGTCGCTGTGGTAAAGCTTGACTTACAGGAGAATATTATTAGCTCCTATACAGGATGGATTTTTAGTGAAGCTAAACTGATGAAAAAACTTAAGTTTGTAACCGAATCTTAAAATCGTATGTTCAAGCTAATGCAAAAACGTAACTCTACAGACATAAATATAAAAGGCCTATCCATAAGTGCCTGGCTCCCATTCGCTACTGTAATATGTAGAAAATGACATTTCTTCATATTGTAGAGAATGGGTACCTGGCACTTTACTTTTTGGACAGACCCTTTTCATTGTAATATTAAGGCAAGTTGTGACATCCTATAGTTTTTACGCTTTTTTCTATTGCCGCTCATCGCGCTTCTTAACGATCATCACAATTTAATGAATGTTATTTTGTTTATTCATAAAATGCTTATATTTAGTGTTATGTGCCTCAAACTCATGTAAAGACGGACCGTATTGTTCAATCCACTGCTTCACAACCCGCTGTGCCATAGATTTCCCTTAATATGACCAACCCGCTTTTGCATAAGTTGCTTCAAAATCATCCCATAATAGTTCAACCCACGTACGGGCTTCAGCATAGGAGAGTTTATGATTTTTATCTAGTAAGTAATTGGTTAACTTTTCATAATAATCGTCCAAGGGTACCATCTCCTAATGTTGGAATTATAATTTGACCTCATTTTACACAACCTACAGATAGTGCGATAAACAAAACCGCACTTAAAGGAGGGCTTGATGTTGAGAAATAAAAAACAGGGCTTCCCTAATTTAAATAACCACAAGCTTGAAGGAGAGCCACGCGCAAAAGCCGAGTATGCATCCAAACGCGCTGATGGTACAATAAATACTCATCCACAGGAACGCATGCGGGCATCCGGTCAACGCCAGGATGAAGATTACCCATTACTTTAAGGTTTTTACTTTTTAGGAGGGGTTCACTTTGAATAACAAGCATAAAAAATTCTATGACCAATTGTATTCAAATCCATTTAACCAACCTTGGGCGAGTCGCAAGCATGCAAACGCTCAAGTAAACGGCGAAACGCAGCAAACGCAAAATTTGATTATTCTCGAAAATCAAACACGTAAACGCTCCTAGATAAAAAAGACCTTAAAAAATATTGCTGCTATCCCACAGCGTCCAGTCACCAGAGAATTTCTCTCTGGTGACTTTTTAATTTATTTGACAGGCTATTGTTTCTTAATAAGCATAGATAACGGTAACGCTTCTTCTTTATTAGGAGTGTGTGTTCGATAACCCCAGGCAAAGATTCCATTTAAATATTCAACTTGAAATAACTCTCCTTCTCCCCCATCAATAATATACGCTTCACCAGAGGGGAAGTCATCTGGATTTAATAAATATGCCTTAGCCATAGACATTTTTCGTTCTAATACAGCTACTTCATTTACCATACCATGTTGCTCGGCCTTCATTGCCTTTTCTTTAAGTGCTCCGATTTCCTGCTGCAACTCATATCGTGTCATTTGTGAATAACGCTTCTCCATTCCCCTTCTCCTCTACTTTTTACATATACAATATCGCAAAAAAACCAATTATACCAGCTAAAAGAGCATAAAAAAGCATTGGTATAAGTGTAATGCGTATGATACTTCCTTCCTTTCCTAACATACCAGTGACAGATGCAGCAGCAACAACATTGACTACACAAATCATATTACCTGCGTTAGCACCCATGACCTGTAGAGCTAATACAACTTGTTCACTCGCCTGAATTTGAGTTGCTACGGAAAATTGGAATAACGAGAACATCATATTACTAAACGTAGCACTCCCAGATATGAATGATCCAAGCGCACCAATAAAAGGTGCAACAATTGGCCAGCCATTCCCAACAGCCTGTGATACAAGTTCAGCTAATTCAAGAGGCATACTTGAAAGGTTGGCGCCGTTAATACTTGAGTTGATGAAAATACGCACCATAGGAACTGCAGTACAAAGAGCTATCGCTGTCCCGACCATTGTTTTAGCCGAGTCACTAAAAGCAGCCGCCCATTGTTCTTTTTTCATTTTGTGTATAAAAATCGTCATAAGAACTACTACAACAAATATAGTACCTGGTAAGTAGAAGGGTTCGAAAAAAGAGCTAATTTCGGTACCGAAAATATCACGTTGTCCTATCTTAACCGAACGAAGCCAAGCTTTAAAAGGTAAAAACTCTAGTCTCGATAACACCAACAATAATGCCACTAGCATATATGGAATCCACGCTAATGCTAATGACATATTTGCTTTAGCTTTTATTTGTATAGGTTGTTCCTCTTGCTGTAGTTGATCTTTTGGAAAGTCATCCCACGCCTCTCCTTTCGGGAGCAAAAATCCCTTTTTGACAGCAGGAATAACAACAGCCAACCCTACTAATCCACCAATCATTGAAGGGAATTCTGGTCCCAACAACGTAGCAACAGCAAAAGCAGGGACTGTGAACGCCAGACCAGCAAATAATGCAAATTTCCACATTTCTAGCCCTTCACGCCATGATTTGTTTTTTCCAAAAAGTCTAGTTAGTAATAAAACAACAATAAATGGCATAAAAGTACCAACAAATAAATCAATAGTAACTGTCGTATTTGTCACCGACCTAACAAAATCATATAAAGGTGTTTCTCCTAAAACAGCCGTAACATTCGTAGCTACATCGGCACCAGAACGTAATCCTTGATCAACTCCAACAATGATTGGCGTTCCAACTGCCCCAAACGAAACTGCACTACTATCAGCGATTAAAGCTAATGATACAGCCGCTAGTGGCGGAAACCCTAGCGCGGCTAATAATGGTGCATTAATTGCAGGTGGTGTGCCAAAGCCCGCGGCTCCTTCAATAAAACTACCGAATAACCAAGCAATAATTATTATTTGCACGCGTCGGTCAGCAGAAATATTGATAAAACCTTGGCGGATAGATTCGATCGCGCCACTATACTTTAAAGTATTTAAAAGCAAAATAGCTCCAAACACAATCCACAATATCGAAACTGCAACGATAATTCCTTCTAATGTCGAAGCAGCAATTTGGATAAAAGGCACCTTCCAAACGAGAAATGCTAAAAACGCTGTTATGACAAAGCTGATAGGCATTGCTGTTGTTGCAGGTAGTCTCAATATAATTAGGAAGATAAAGACTGCTAATACGGGACTAAGTGCTGTTAGAATTTCTACTATGTTCATAAATCACCATTCCTATATTTTTAGTTTATTTTATGGACATTGTACAAAAGTTATTTATTACTCATCATTATTATGTAGATATCGTTCTATTAAATCGATTGTGAAGCCTTTACGATATAGCGCTTGCTTCATCTTCTGTTGATATTCATAACCATCACAATTTCTGTATTTATTCTTCAGTTTATCCCCTTGCTTCACTATCGCATGCCACTCATCATTTTCATCTTCCTGCAAAAGATCATTTAGTACGGATGATACAATATCCCAAGTAAATCCTTTACGTTGAAGCGCTTGCTGAATCTTCAATTCCGTCTGTTTATTCGAAAGGCTACTGCTTTTACCGATAATCTTCTCCGCGTGCTTTCTGGCAGTTTCGATTTGCTCTATTTCTGGATACTCTTGTAAACTAGAGATAATATATTGCTCTGCTATGCCCTTTTGCTTTAATTCACGTTCTATTTGCTTAGGTCCTTTACCACTTGCCTTGTGAGTTCGAACATAGGCATAAGCAAACTCCTTATCATCCAAATAAGAAAATTCTTTTAACTTGTGAATGACGTCTTTTGAAATTGTAGCTTCAAAGTCCTGTTTACTTAAATACTCAGCGATTTCCTGTTCACTTCGCATTCGATATGCCAAATAAGCTATCGCTTTGTTGTAAGCTTTTTTCTGCTCATCTTCTAATTGTATTTGAGTAAAGTCAAGCTCATCAATTTCTAGCCCTTTTCGAAGGTTATATTTAATTAATATGTCTTGGTCGACACTAAACCCGTATTCCTCACCTTGTCCCTTATCAAGAAAAATAATAAATCGTTCACTTGATTGTTTTTGTGTCGTAATTTTCGTAATGATAGCCATTTTCAACACCCCATCATTTATTTTAACACATCATCTTATATTTAAAGGAGGAGACTACTATGAAGATAGCAATTGCCGGAGGTACAGGATTTGTTGGCAACGCTGTTACACAGCTTTTACTGGCACAAAATCATGAAATAATTATTCTAACTCGACATCCAAGAAATAGCACACAGTCTGGAGTATCATATGTTGGTTGGTTAAAAGATGAATTTCAACCTGAAAAAGAATTACAAAACATTGATATAATGATCAATTTATCTGGAGAGTCATTAAATGATGGGCGTTGGACTAAAGAACAAAAAGGTCGTATCGTGTCCAGTCGCTTAAAAAGTACGAACGAAATTATTCGCATTATGCGAACAATGCCTGAACCACCAAAGGTCCTTATCAACGCGAGTGCTATTGGAATATATGGTACAACAAGTGCTGAAAAGTTTACAGAGAATTCAGATCATGTAGGCTCCGATTTTCTCGCACAAACTGTCTCGCAATGGGAACATGCAGCTTTACAAGCTAACGATTTGAACGTTCGAACTGTTCTTATGCGCTTTGGGGTTATTCTTGGCAAAGATGAGGGGGCATTACCAAGGATGTTGCTTCCATATAAGCTATTTGCTGGTGGAACAATAGGCAGTGGAGAGCAAGTGTTATCGTGGATTCACATTGACGATGTAGCAAGAGCAATTGTTTTTGCTATTGACCACCCACTCTCAGGACCTGTTAATGTCACAGCTCCTACTCCCAAAACAATGAAGGAGTTTGGAAAAACGATTGCTGCTGTTCTACATCGACCACATTGGTTACCTGTCCCAAGCTTCGCATTAAAAACTTTACTTGGTGAAATGAGCGTGTTAGTTTTGGAAGGTCAATATGTTTTACCAGATAAATTACAAAAAAATGGATTTGTTTTTTCATTTCCAATACTTGATGAAGCACTCCATGACATATTAAAATCATAATAATGCTTTTATTTTTTAGTAAGAGAGGAATTCACACATGCGTGTACTTTTTAAAAATGGTAAAATTCATCCAATTACATCAGTGCCACTTGAACAAGCAGACATATTAGTCATCAACGGAAAGATTGCCGAAATAGGTAATATTGATCCCACAAAAGCCGACACCATTGTGGATTGCACGCATAAATATATATTCCCTGGCTTCATCGACGTGCATACACATCTTGGCTTGTACGATGAAGGCACAGGCTGGGCTGGGAATGATGCAAATGAAACGATAGAGCCTTTAACACCACACATTCGGGCTTTTGATAGTGCTCACCCACTTGATCCTGCGTTTCAGGATGCAATTCGATACGGTATTACAACTGCCCATATTATGCCTGGTAGTGCTAATGTTATTGGTGGCACAACCTCTGTTATTAAAACACATGGTAAAAACATTTCAAAAATGCTTTTACGTGAAACTGCTGGTTTAAAAATTGCTCTCGGTGAGAACCCGAAGAGAATTCACAGTGCTGGAAACAAAGACTCCATTACTAGAATGGGAATTATGGGAATGCTACGAGAAGAATTTTATCGTGCTAAAAACCATGATAACCCAGAATATTTAAGAATTGCACCGATCGTAAAAGCTTTAAAGCGTGAAATACCTGTTCGGATTCATGCACATCGTTCTGATGATATAATATCTGCTGTTCGATTTGCCGATGAATTCAATTTAGATTTACGAATTGAACACTGTACGGACGGTCACCTAATTGCTGACGAGCTAGCAGGGCGCGGACTAAAAGTTAGTGTAGGGCCAACCTTTACACGCCGTTCGAAAGTAGAGCTTCGTAACAAAACATGGAGCACGTATGACATCTTAACGAAACACGGTATTGAAGTATCTATAACAACGGACCATCCCTACACTCCTATACAATACTTAAACCTTTGTGCTGCCCTTGCTGTTAGAGAAGGTCTGGATGAACAGAAAGCACTTGAAGGTATCACCATTTTGCCTGCTAGAAATTTAGGAGTCGATCATGCAGTAGGTAGTTTAGAAGTTGGAAAAGACGCTGATATTGTTGTATGGAATCATCATCCCTTCCACTACATGGCAAAGCCTGACATGACTATGATTCATGGTGAATTTATATACAAAAGTAAGTGATAATTTTTCCATATAAAATTAATAAAAAAAGTATTTCTTTTTACGTGAAAATCGATTATGATACGAATGTTGTGTTTTTCATATGAAACTATACATTGTTGTTTGATGATATACGGGAAGGCAATTGGTGCGCCACCAGCAACAGCTGGTTCTAGTGGGTTCGATTCCCATCCCCGAAATTTTTTAAGGCAATTTCAAAAAATTTCGAGGGTGACCCACAGAAGCACTTAGTGTGTGCTTTGTGCTCAAAACCACCCTCTTTACAGGGGGTTTTTTTATGTTAAAAAAGCGATCATTACAGGATTGTCATGCACTTTATGAGCTAATGATGCATCCTGATGTTTATCCATTTGTTAGACAAAAAGCTTCTTCATATGAAGAGTTTTTATTTATTACAAAGCAAACAATCGAAGCCGAAGAACGCGGTGAAATTATTTCGAGAACCATTTGTGATGAATGGGGCGATCCTATAGGCACTATTAATTTATTCGATGTACAAGACGGTGCGGGATTTTTAGGAACATGGCTTGGCAAGCCTTATCATGGCAAAGGGTACAATCAACAAGCTAAAGATGCTTTTTTTGATGAATTATTCTACGAATTAACCATTGAAACGATATATATGCGCATACGCAAAGTGAATGGTCGTTCTCAAAAAGCAGCTGAAAAATTACCTTATGTAACATTTGCTAATGAGACACGTAAAGCATTATTGCATGAAATTAACAATGGTCAAGACATCTACAATTTGTATGAAATAGCTAAAGATAGCTATACGTTGTATACAATGCGTCAAACGACCGACGAACAAGAACAATTACTACAAGCGTAAAAAATCGGACTTTTTCAAGTCCGATTTTTTTATTGTAAGTCTGTAATAATTTTTATTGTAAGTCTGTAATAATTTTGACCATGTTAGTAAATACTGGTAACAAATGTGGTAAAGGAGGATTTTCATTATGGCAAAAGAGAAAAGACTTAGACAAAAACCAACGAAAAGTAATTTATCTAGCATGCAAGAGGTTACATATCAACATGAGTTTAAGATGGCTGATCAGGCTGCTGGCTACAAAGGACGTAATCCTCGTTCTTAATTTCTCGAACTTCTCTTAAATAACCGAAACTTTCCTATCATTGTTTCGTCAGGATAAGCCAAACTAGTTATTGAAGTCGATAAGACTTCAATTTATGGTTATCGGAGGGCTTCATCATGGGTCGAGGACATAAACATCGTAAGAATCGTGATAAAAACTCTGTAACATTGCCACAAACACCGAAAGAGTTAAAAACTGATGGTCGAGATGTCGAGTTTTCTCGTGAACTTGCAGACGAGGATGACTTTGAGGCATTAGAGCGCTCAAGACAAGCAGACGAAAGAGCGCATAAACGATTAAGGTAACAATAGCACAAACGTGTAACATGAGATAGTATTTCCACTACACCATGTACGGAAAAGGACTGACTCCTAAGTCAGTCCTATTTTTATGCTTAAAAGGGGAGGTAAGCAATGTACACTATACTGTAACTTTTTGTTCTTGTTTGAATATTGCTTTCTTGATGTATGGAACGGCGAATCTATCTACACCATAATAGTAGCTTGCCGTACCAGCAAACAATAAAATTACTGCAGCAGTATATAAAATTGGGTTTGTGCTAGTTGTTCCTGCTAGTAAGAAATTCAGATTCATGAATGCACCCGCTAGCAACGCAGGGATTGTCGCTGCTCCTAAAATAAGTCCAATACCAACTAGTACTTCACCCCAAGGAATTAACACATTAAACAATCCAACATTCGGCAGAGCAAATCCTTCTAGGAACGATGCATACCAGCCTTGCACTGCTGGATGATCACCAGTTGCCTTACTAATCGCGCCTTTTAAATAACCACTTGCGTCAAATCCACCTATTTTATTAATACCAGCTTGGAGCCACTGAATACCTAACCAAATTCGCAACACTGTCCAAATACCCGCTGCAATAGGACCTTGTAGTACTTTTTTCATCTGATGACACTCCTTTATTTTTAATTGCGAATCACTTCATAACTAAAATTATAAAAGTATAATAGATTAAACTTTGTTCTGTTTGTGAAATAATTCACTAACTTTCATGTCTTAATCTTATACTCATTTCACTCTTATTTCAATATATTTGTGAATAATTTCACATATCTGTCACCATTACACACTACGATTATTTTAAGAATTGAATTGTTGTGGAAAATGTGGATAAAACAAAAAAATATTGATATGGCTTAATGTAACTAGGTTTATATATACAAAAACTGTGCATAAGTTTGTTGATAACATGTTAATGAATTGAAATACCAATGTTCACACATCTCGTTACCTTACAATTTTGTTAACTAAATTTGTCTAATTTGTTACACCAACCGATTAATCATGTAAAAGGCAACCGTTATTTTTTAACGATTGCCCGTGTGTGCAATATAAAACATACAGTGAACAATAACCTCTGGATAACCAATTAAGTGCACTGCTACATTCATTACTTAAAAAGTAAAAACAAGCTACTTGTTATCCTTTGATTCCGGTTCAATATGAATGTGAACATAGGTAATATTATGTTCTTGCTTCATTCTTCTTTCAATGTCTTCAGTTATTTTATGACCATCATACACAGTAATTTGAGGGTCTACACAAACTGTTGCATCAACAAGTGGTTTGCTCCCGTGCATACGCCCTTTTATCAACCTTACCGATGTAACTCCTTTAGTCGTTCGAATGGTATCTTCTATTTTTTTAAGCATTGCTTCTTCAAATCCGTCTGTTAATGCATGAGTAGATTCGCGAAAAATATCCCATGCTGTTTTTATTATAATAATTCCAACTAAAAATGCAGTGACACTGTCTAACCAGCCAATCCCAAGCCTTGCACCAATGATTCCAACGAACGCACCGATACTTACTAAAGCATCTGATTTGTTGTCAGCAGCGGCTGCTTTAATTGCGTTACTATTCACTTTTGCAGCAAGCAAGCTGTTATAGCGATAAACACCAAACATAACAGCAGAAGAAAAAAGTGCTACCCACGCAGTTAAAATTTCAGGTGTTTCATTATTATTTAAATATAAAGACTGCCCTGCATCTACTAACACTTGTAAACCAACTGTAACCATTATAAAAGCAGCAGCCAATGAGGCAATGGTTTCAGCTCGAGTATGTCCATAATGATGGTCCTCATCTGGTGGCTTGCGGGCTATCTTAAGACCTATTAACACCGCAACTGAGGCAATAACATCTGTTGAATTGTTTAAACCATCTGCACGCAATGCTTCAGATCCACCAATAATCCCTACTGTTAACTTTAATATTGACAAAAAAATGTAAGCAAAAATGCTAAGCCACGCACCTCGCTCACCTCGTTTTAAATCTGATGTGTAATCCAAAATAATAATCTCCTCTGTTCATAATTTCCATTTTAACCTTATCAAATGAATATCGTGTGGGTCTACGGAAAACATATTTCCTTTAACCAAATTAGTTTAGTCATTGAAAACAAGTGGACATGGTACAAATCGCATATAGTTGTTTACTTTCAGGCCACATGTCATCATGAACGTAGCAACCGGTATTTTTTTAGCTTATTATTATCGTTTCCACTATACTTTACGACAAACATAAAGTTAAAAAATAATTGGCTTGTCTATTTTGTGGGATTAATTATTTTTGGGGACGTGCTTATACTTCAGAAGTTATTTGTAGAATGCGTTAAAAATTTTTAATTCATGTAGCAAAATTGTTTTATTTATCGTACATGTAAATAGGCACCTTTCTTCATTATCTGTTAAACCTTAACGATAAAAAAACACCTATAATAGGCGTTTCAAGTGGTAATCATTTAATTCGTGTTCATAAGTACAATTCTCCACCCATCAGGATCCTCTATTGTGCAACCTTTTTCCCTCCAATAGGGATTTTCCGGTTCCACTTCAGGATACCCGAGTTGGTTTAATCTCTCTTTGAGCTCATTTATTTCATTTTTATCGGGTATGTAAAATACTAATAAATTATCTTTAGTGGGTGCCGGGCATGGACTTCCATCACGATGTGTTGTGAATTCTAAATGATACTCGGAATCAGGTAATCCATACATAATGCCGTCATACCCCGCATGATCTTCAAAGCTACCAATCCGCGTTAAGCCTAAGCCTTTTTCATAAAAAGTAACAATCTCTTTCATTTTGTCAGTTGGTCTTGCGATTCGAAAACGCACCCATTTCATCTAATCATCTCCTAATTAAATAGAATTGCTTGTCTTCTCACGCCAACGCTTAGGTACGAGCCTAATATCAGAAATAAGTATTATGCTACTTAATATTAATAACAACCCAACAATAATACCTATCGTAATATGCTCTTGTAAAAAGAGCATGCCCCAAACTGTGCCAAAGAGTGGAACTAAAAACGTTACACTTAGTGTTCTTGTAGGTCCTACCTGATTAATTAATTCGAAGTAAATTAAGTATGCAAAAGCGGTACATACGATGGCAAGCGCAAGAACAGAAAATACAACGATGCCATTGACATGTATTGATTCAGGAAGTGTCGCAACCGTAAAAGGTAACAACACAATAGCGGCAGCTAACTGTTGTGTTGTTGATAACACTAATGGTGGCACACTAACAAACGACCTTTTTATATATACACCTGATAGTGCATACGATATTGTCGCTAAGATAGATAATAATGTTGCTGCAATAGTCCATGTGTTTACTTCTAATGCACTCCAGCCTACAAGTATAGTCACACCAAAAACCCCTAGAAATATTGCTACTATTTTGCTTAACGTGATTTTCTCATGTAAAAAAATACTTCCAACAATAACCGCAAATAATGGTGTCAATGAATTTAATATTGACGTCATAGATGCATTCAAGAAAATAGCTGATGTTGCAATTAGTGTAAATGGTATGGCAGCGTTAAGAGTACCAAGTATCATGTACTGCTTCCAATACTTTTTAATTTGCAAAGGGCTCTTACTTACCTTCGTCAGCACGAGCAAGCAAATGCCTGCTATTAAAACACGTAGCTCAATTGTAAGAAACGGCCCCAATACAGGAGATGCAACTCTAATAAATAAAAAGCTTGCTCCCCACACTGATGCTAACAAAAATAAATAACTCAAGTCTTTTTTACTCACAAATCCCCCTCATTTCTTCCATATCTTGTGATTATACAAGATGAAATCATGAGTGTATACAGTCATGAGAAGGATATATTTATTGAGCCTGGTTATTTTTCATATGAGTTAAAAAGTACATATAGTTTTTATATTCATCGTTCATACCAAGCTCTCGATACGTTTTAGTAACCCACTGTACAGCCGCATAATTTTCAGGGTCGAGTTCCATTTCCCAACTAAAGCAATCTAGCGCTTTTTCAAACTGATGTAATTTGTAATAAAGCTTACCAAGCTGTAATTGCTCATCTGGTTCATCCTGCAACCGAGTAATATCCTCAAGCATTTTAACAATAGTAGCTGTCCCCTTATTACTCTTAAGAGGCTGAATCCACTTAACAATCCAATCAATATCTCTCACCTTCAATAACTGCTCTAACAGTGCTGTGACAAAGATGTCAATATGTTCAGTCTGTTCAATCAAGTACTTTTGAAGATTCTCAAGGTTTAGTTTCTCAATTTTCAAGTTATCATTTCGTATGATTGTGCTTAGCTCTTCTATAGGTACAGTTGTTAAATGATATTTACTAGTAATATTGATTGCTTCTTCATATCTTTCAAGCGTTACAAGTGCTTGAAACAATTGATACCCCATCGTGTCCGTTGGAGGAGTCTGCTTACATGCGTCATATAAAAGGATAGCTTGCTGTGTTTTTGAAAAATGTTTTGATAATAAGTGAAGGAAATCAGGGTAATACGAATTATCTTGTTGCAGGTGCTCTATAAGAACAGCTGTAGCGTCCAGCCAGCGATCTTGCTGTAGCAACAAGTTTAATAATTGAGGGAATAATAGTGTGCGGTTTTGAAAAACATGTAGTTCAAGAAACAAAGTGTCTTTTATTTGAAGTACATTTTCTGTTTCGTATGATGATTTATATTTTAAAAATTCAATATTAGCAGCCATATCCTGTGCCCATTCATGATTTGGTAACACTTGTGATATAAGCATTAATACGTGAAAAGCATTGCGAAGCTGGCCGTTACGACGATATTCATAATATGTTGTCTCAAACAGTTTATTAGTTTCTGCAGTAGGAATGAATGAATTAAAAAGTGGATAAAGAATTAACAATTCCCGCGGTGAATATCTTTTTTGTAGCTGATGCTGTAAATGTTGCTCTGACTTAGTTAGATGAAGAGGATGGTTTGGTAGGGATGCATGAATAAGTGGATGTGGATTTTCAAAAACAATACCTTCAGAAAAAAGCCTTTCTAAATACGGAAAAACATGTTTTTCTTCACATACAACAGCTATGAATTCTTGTTTATAACACACACAGTAATGGACTTGCTTATTATCATCTATCGCTTTAATTACCTTAATGCGATGAAACATAGCAAGCGATTTAACATCAAGTTGTTTTGTTTTTTTGTGAGACTGGATGGTTATATACGTATTAGTACTCATTTTATCGCCTCCATAGATATCTTTGTTTACAGTATAACACGTTTTCTCCCCCTACAACCCCTGATTTCTAATATACGCCGTACTTCTTAATTTTTAACCACCTATATACTACAGCCTAAAAAAGTTGCGTTAAGGAAACTTTTTTAACCTAAGTTAATACTATATATTAAAATTAAAAACTACAAGGAGTGAGGAGAATGAATAAAAACACAAAAATTCACGGCTACGTTACAGTACTAAACAAACTCCGCATTTTAAGCAACTCAGAAAAAGAACAAATTATAGCTCACATAATGAAAGATACAGATACGAAAACCTAAATTCTAATATTTTTAATCAACGAGATAAAGTATTAAATTTCCTTTATTGCAAAAAGTATGGTTAGTTATTAATCGTTGCGGAGGCTTAGCATGGGTTTTTTAGAAATGACAATAAGGTGTATACTAATCTTTGTAGCCCTTTATATAATGGCTCGCATACTTGGTAAAAAAATAATAGCT
The DNA here is from genome assembly GCF_003944835.1 of Bacillus sp. HMF5848. Taxonomy (GTDB): domain Bacteria; phylum Bacillota; class Bacilli; order Bacillales; family HMF5848; genus HMF5848. Next base: position 861,932 of record NZ_RWIV01000001.1, on the reverse strand, counting down.
CAGATGACTATTTTTGATGTAGTAGCTGGCATAACATTAGGCTCTATCTCTGGATCTTTTATGTTTAGTCATGACATTTCCATTACAGTTGGTGTATACGCACTAATATTATTTGCTATCTTAACTTTATTAATTGACTTTATTGCTTTGAAGTCATTTATCGGCAGAAAAATTTTAACTGATGAACCAACTTTAATTATAAAGAACGGGAAAATTCATGAGGAAGGTATGGCTAAAGCACGGTTAAGTGTAGATGAACTATTATTTCAGCTTCGTAAGAAAAATATATTTTATGTTGATCAAGTTGACTTCGCGTTTTTCGAAACAGATGGGACTGTATCTGCTAATTTAAAAACTGAGGAGCAGCCCGCGACAAAAAAAGAACTAACACTGTCTACACCTTCAAGAGGCATTCCACAGACATTCATTATTGATGGTAAAATATTGAAAAATACACTTAAATCCCTTAACAAGGATGAGGAGTGGGTCTATTCGTTACTAAAGTCTTATAATGTTAACAAAATTAGCGATGTGTTTATCGCTCAAATAGACGAAAGAGAAGCAGTATTTATTGATAAAAGAGTAGACCACTCCTCACTTTAAAGCAAACCTTAAAGGCCTACGAGTTTCTCGCTTAAAGTCCATAATTGCTTAGCTATTTCTTTGTCATTAGAAGCTTTAGAAGAATTTATCGCCCTATTTTTATAAAAATAACAGCCTGTTATATCCTCTACATCACTTGATGTCGCTAGATACAATGCTGTTTCAGCACCTTGTTCGGCAGTCTGGAAAAAGGGCCGCAACATACGAGTAATAAGTGTTCCAAAGCCGGTCTTTCTATTAACTCCCATATTAGTTGCTACAGCACCTGGATGTAAGCAATTTACTGTTACACCTGTTCCCGCTAATCTTTCTGATAATTCGTATGTAAACAAAATATTAGCAAGCTTCGATTGTGCATAAGCGCGCCAAAGAGAATAGTTGGTAGTTAAGTTTATATCTTCAAAATGAATCTTTCCTACCTTATGTGCACCAGAAGAGACATTGATAATTCTTGAGGGTGCACTTTTAATGAGACTTTCCAACAGTAGATTCGTCAACAAAAAATGCCCTAAGTGATTCACTCCGAACTGCAATTCAAATCCATCTTTTGTTTCGTGCCGCCCTGGCAAAATAACCCCAGCATTGTTTATCAGCACATCAAGACGATTATACTTTTCTTTAAAGCTTTCACAAAAGCTTCGAATACTTTCTAATGAGCCAAGATCACAGAGCATAAGCTCAACAGAACTATTGCCACTCTGATTTCTCACGTCCTTTAGAGCTGCTTCACCCCGGTCCTTGTTTCTACATGCCATTATCACTGTCGCACCTGTTTTAGCCATCTGAATAGCTGTTGCTTTCCCCATACCCGAGTTCGCACCTGTTACGATTATGACATTGTTTTTACTCATATTGACTCCCCTAGCTTGTAAGTTTTTTATCTACTTTGTATTTAATTGCTGCTTGCATATTATAGTGTTTCACCAATTTAGGATATACACTGATAAAAACATCTTCAAGTACCGGGTCAAACTGTGTTCTCATATTATCAAGAATAATCTTCTTGGCCTCTTCAACGGTAAAGGCACTACGATATGGTCGATCACTAGTTAATGCATCAAATGTATCGGCCAGTGCAATAATCTTTGCATGTATAGGTATTTCATCATCTTGTAGTCCGCTAGGATATCCATTTCCATCATAGCGTTCATGATGGTGCAGTACATCTGCTATAATTGTATCTGGATATTCCATATCTCTTACAATATCCGCTCCTAGTTGCGAGTGCATTTTTATATGCTCATATTCATCAAGAGTTAATTTGCCTTTTTTCGTTAAAATCCTATTATCAATATTAATTTTACCTATGTCATGAATAAGTGAACTTATCCGTAAAGTATTTAAATCTACATCATAGCCATTATCCTTCACAATCTCACCAATTAATAATGAATATTCTGATACTCTTATTGAATGACCACGTGTATACTCGTCCTTCGCTTCCACTGCCAATATTAAAGCCTTCACCGTTTTATCAAACACGTACATCATTGTTGATTGCTTAATATTTATTCTAATAACTAGATACAAGATCACGTCATATAACAGTACAAGAGTTAATTCAAACGCGTGTTGAATAGCATTGACGTCCATTGACGGGTTTAAAACGTAATTAATGATGTAATGAAAAACTAAGCTAGTTATACAAGACACATAAAATATTCGCCACTCGTTAAATAGTAAGGCTAATAAAGGTATAAAAATAACAATAAAATATGTATGAGCAGGCACTAACATAGTCGAAAGCACAATCACTGTAGCGATATTACAAAACAGCATCATCATATGATATTTTTCAGAGATATGTTTATAGCCTAAAGTGAATGGTAAATAACCTAGTAATAAAATTCCTAACAGCTGAAAGTACGTTTCGTCGAAATTAAACCAGAATAAATATATCACAGTCATGACAACAGCACCTAAAAGACACATGAGCCATAATAACTTAAGAATTGCCTTAATCCCATACGAATTAACCATTTTATCGCCTCTGAATATAGTTCGATTGTATTATATTTATTGTATTATAAGATTCTTGTCCATGTCACGAACAAAATAAAGCGTTGTCAACTGACTTACTAGTCTAGCTTTCCTATAAACATCTATTGTGCATAATAATACAAAAAGAGAGCAGCTTATGTGCTCTCTTTGTTTTTATATATGTCTTAATTTGTCTAGACCTTCTTTACACACCCCGTACGAAAGCCAAGAACAGCCGTCACAAAGGTAGTCAAGGTGTTGTGGTTCGACTTTCTTGGCTGTCAGTTTCAACAATTGTGACTTAGTGTATGTTTGTCCTGGCCTAAGACCTAAATGACGAATCACTTTTTCATCCATCGATAATACATGCTCTTGAGAGCCCTCACTAGCCTGACACCTTGTAAGGCCACGATGTGGACAAGACATACAAGCATCATCAAAAGCCGCGACAACCTTTATATCAAAATCTATCTCACTATTTCGTATATCATCTACGATTTCTGTCATTTTTTCTATAAAGCTAGGACTATATCCCATCCCACTAAATCCATGTACACATAGTAAATGATGCCCGCGAAGTACCTTTTCCATCATTGTTCCCCCTTTATACTTTATAAAGGTATATATTGGATTATTTATGCCGATACTAATTTAATATGATTAATAATCCATAGGACGGTGTTGACTTTGATTAAAATAGAGTTGAAAGGAACCGAACAAGAGCTGTTAGAAGCTCTACGAACATTGCATGATAATTATAATACTACTATAATGGGCGGACCCACTCATACGCAGCAGTGGAATGAATATAGATTGGATGTATTTGCAAAAAAGAAATAAGTAAATCGTCTAGCTTAGCTTGTTTTTATTACTCTATTTGTACTATTTTGGTTATCTGTCGGTTTATTTTCTATATAGTAACGCACTAACTCCGGAAACACATCTATGAAAATATCTTTAAGCTTCGGATCAAATTGAGTACCCATATTCTCAAGAATGATACTGTATGCCTCATCTACTGAAAATGCTTTACGATAGGGACGATTGCTAGTCAATGCATCAAACGTATCAGCAAGAGCTATGATTCTTGCATTAATAGGGATATTGGTTCCTGTAAGACACTCAGGATACCCCTTACCGTCGTAGCGCTCATGGTGATAAAGAACATCCTTAATGATGTAATCTGGGTACTCCATATCCTTTGCAATATCTGCACCGTATTGTGAGTGTAGCTTAATATGATTATATTCCTCTACTGTCAGCTTGCCTTCTTTAGTTAATATATTATGATCTATATTTATTTTTCCAATATCGTGAATGAGAGAACTGATTCGTAATGTATCTACATCAATATTAAATCCATTGTTTTTCATTTCTTGACCGATAAGCAAGGCATAATCAGACACTCGTATTGAATGGCCTCGTGTATAATCATCCTTTGCCTCAACAGCTAAAATTAATGCTTTCACTGTTTTGTCAAAAACATACATTGTTTTTGACTGCTTTATACTCATCTTGATAACTAAGTCTAAAATTATGTAGTAACAAAGTACATATGTTATTTCTATTACACTCTCAAAAGTTGAGACTGATTCAAAAGACTTTAAGATAAAGTTTATAATGTAATGAAATATGAGACTTGCTAAGCATGATGCATAGAAGATTTTCCGGTTATTAAAGAGAGTTGCTAATAGCGGTAAAAAAATAACTAAAAAATATGTACGATACGGTAAAAATACCGTGATTAAAACAAATACAATCATTACATTTATGAATAGAAACAGCGGTCGAAACTTTTCATCGACATATTTTTCAAGCATAGTATACGGAACATATCCTAACAACAACGTAGCTAACAGTTGGAAGTATGTATTATCTAGAGACTCCATCCATATATAATAGATAGCTGTTAACACGAGCGCCCCAAACAAACATAAAATCCATAACAGTTTTAGAAGTTTTTTTGTCCCGTACGAATTAACCATAAAAATCGCCTCAATAGTCCAGATGTAATATACTAATTGTATAAGATTTTGTCGAATTACAAAACCCCACTAATAAATTTAATTATTAATTTTTTCTTATTCTTGACTTTGTTGTATTTAGCATTATTCACATAACACAATCTGCCCACATGACACATCCAGTTGTCATTTCGTTGTACCGTATTTTCTAGCAATTTTACCCGCCTAACCATGAGGCTTTTGGAGGATGCCGCTTTCTTGTATTCATTTCGTGTCATGATCTAAACGTCTAAATGCTAGTTTACCTGCTGAAGCAACTTATCTGCATATCAAAAGGCTTATACAACAATTAAGGATATATTACAGGACAGAGACCCGCAGATGGAGGTGGTAAAACAAATCATTAAATAGATTCAATTCTATGAGTAATACAATCCAGCGACATTCAAATTATGAGAGCGTTGGGCGTTGCTTTAAATATTAAGAGAAATAAAAACAAGGCTACATATTCGTTATGTTAACCTTGTTTTTTTCTAATTGCTTAGGGTGTCCAGTTTTCTTAAACCTGCCAAATCTAAAATACTAAAATCTACTTTAGAAAAAATAGGTGAAATAATAAAAGCTGCCACATCAGTTAAGTTTTGCATTACGTTCAAACCTTAGGGGCCTAGTAACCATACCATAGGATACAATATCCAAAAAGCTGTCAGATAAAGTGCTGTTCTTTTGTAGTGCCTACTTAGCTTTGGACCAGACATGGCTGCGATTTTTCTTAATGGATACCAAATCGTATATAAAATAATGACAAGTGCTATTACACCAAGAACGTACCAGATATATTTTTGTGGTGCTGGGGAAAAATCAGCGATTAGCCCGGTTAAAATCATAAAAACATCCGCCCCAATGAGAGTGGCAATGATAGCCTTATCTTTCTCTTTTCTATAAAACATGGCTGTTAAGGCAAGTGCAAGCAATAACAATGGTGTTGTTACGACCCAATCTAAATACCTCGCAAAATAAACAATTTTTTCATTATAGTTCACAAACCCTTGTCCTAATGCAATGGATAAATAGGCTGCTCCTGACCAAACTGGTAAAAATATAGCTATTACATATTCATACCTTGGTACACCCTTGGGGTTTCTGCTTAATACGTAAAAATAAATGGCTCCGCTGACCATTATGATGAAATATACCCTATTTACACTTTTTAGTACGGAAAACGAAGGCTACATGACAGCGCCGGCCTAGGTTCACTTTTTGCTACACGTCAAAAAACCTCTTGCACTTTCTATGAAAGTACAGGAGGTCCTAATGTTAATTATTAAGAGTTTCCCAGTATTTTAAATGATAAAATGGATTAACGGCTGTATATCCGTTCGTAATGTCATACATACCTAAATGTAAGTGGGCTACAAATTGACCACTCGTTCCTTCAGGGCCATATCCTGTATCTCCTACATAACCGATTAATTGACCTTTTGTTATGTTACTACCTATCTCTACATTTGGGGCGTATTTAGACATATGAGCATAATAAAATGCTGTTTTTCCATCAGGCGTTTTCACCGTTAAACGCCATCCACCATATGTGTTCCAACCTTTATTTATCACGACACCATCGTACACACTATAAACCGGAGTACCAATTGGGGCAATCATATCAATACCTTCATGCTTTCTCGTTAATGTACCATCCTCATTATACGTTCTTCCATCACCGTACGTATTAGTAAAAGGTTGATAGCTTCCTGGTTTCAGAGGAAAATAGCCATCTGCATATGAAGCTGGTGCATTAACAGACTCAGTATTTTTAGCTGGTAGCTGTATAACTAAACCAGGATATAAATTATATGGATTTGCATTTGGGTTAGCAGCTAATAGCTCTGTATATGGAATATTTAACTTTTGGCTTATAACCCAGAACGTATCTCCGGGTTGAATTACATACGTATTTGTATTACCTTCAGGTGGCTGAACTTCTTTTTTTGGAATGTTAACAGTTTGTCCAATTATAAGATTATAAGGATTCACTGTTGGATTGGCAGCTAATATATCTGAATATGGAACATCAAATTTTTGTGACAACGTCCAAAATGTATCGCCGCTTTGTATGATATATATGTCGTATGTTTTATCTGTGTGATTCACAGGAATCTGCACCCGTAAACCTATGTATAAGTTGTAAGGATTTGCGTCTGGATTAACAGCCAATATATCTGCATAAGAAACGTTAAATTTTTGAGACAATGTCCAAAATGTATCCCCACTTTGAATCGTATAACTAGTTGTATGATCTGCAGAAACTGACGTACCTCCCATTAAGCCCAAAGCTAGTATAGTAGAAAGCAAGACTTTTCTTTTCATAATATGACCCTCCTTGATGTTTATAAATAAATTATAGTTAGAATTCTCCGTAAACAATATAGGTAATTAATGGACATTTAAATTACTATTTTTGTAAATAAACACATTATTTTACCATAATAATAATTTATAAGAGCGTGCTATAATTTATTCATAGATTAGTACAAAAAGAAAAGAGGATAAACTATGGCAACTATGGCAAAATACCTTCCCTCCATCACTTCTTTTATCATTGTAGTTTTGATTTTTTCTTTTGTTTTCCCTCAACACGGTAATGCAGAAACCTTTAAGCTATTACCCTATCAAGATAGTGAACTAGGTAGAAACAGTCATGCGTACTTGCCAATGACCGGCATTACCCAACTGCAACAACAAGCATTTGTTGAAGAAGTTACACCACTTGCCGTAAAAGCAAATGAAACATGGGGCGTGCCTGCTAGCGCGATCATTGCGATGGCGATTATAGAAAGTGGTTATGGCACAACAAGAATAGCTCACTATGCAAACAATTTATTTGGTATTAAAGCCTGGGGCTATAATCCCACTAACGCATGGCAGCTACAAGGACAGCCTGATGAAGACTTTGAGCGAGCAGTACCTGTCCTAGCTGACTACGGAGCCGATCGTAAAGTATATGATGAAACACAACGAAGAGATAATTGGTATCGCGAATTTTCATCATACGAGGAGTCAGTAAACTATTTAGCAGGAAAACTACTATTAAACAGCAGATACCTTCCCGCTTTACATAAGTATGAGGAGCTCTTGGCAAGTGGTATGAGCTTAGACCTTGCTGCTAATGAGTATGTGTTTAACATTGCTGAATCCGGTTACAACCACCTAGGTGGGGATTATTACAAACGTGTCTTAAGCAGCATTATGAATCAGTGGAATTTGTACCAATACGATGAAAAGTTCTTTACCGATGCAAGGGGACATTGGGCTGAAGATGCTATTCGTCAATTAGCAGAACTACACATCATTAAAGGCTATCCTGATAAGACATTTAGACCAAATCATTACGTTACAAAGGCACAATTTGTAAAGATGCTTGTACTAGCAAAGCAATACTCTTTAATGGACTATGGGGAAACGTTTCTCGATGTACCTAGTACGCATTGGTCATATCCATTTGTAGAAACAGGCGCCTATAATAACATTTTTGAGAAAACAAGCTTGTTTTCACCGAATATCTATATCACAAGAGGTGAAATGGCCACTATGTCTGCACGTGCCATGTCCTATGAACCTATTACCGATCACATTACATTTACCGATGTTCATAAAGTTGATGGGTCTATAGTATTTATAGAAGCTGCTGCGGCACATAAAATCATTATCGGCTACCCAGACGGCACATTCCGTCCTTACAACAACTTAACAAGAGCACAAGCCGTTACAGTCATAAGTCGCATGCTAAACAATTGATGCATGGGGACGGTTCTTACTCTGCCTTGAAGGAAGAAGGAAGACGGTTCGAGGGCGCTGAAAAAGTCATGCCTTTTTGAACTCAGCACATTCATTAACGATATATAGATATAAAGAAGAAGGGAATCAACTACATACAGTAGATGATTCCCTTCTCTTTTCCCACTCTTGTAACTGTTCACCAATCTCGGCCGATTCTCCTGCTTCCAAAGAAAGCGCGGGAAGATTCCACTTCCTACTTCGCATCTAAAGCGGATTGCATTATAATGTTCGCACGCTTCCTTCGTAACGATCAATACTGAAATGTCTTGAAATTCCATTAAAATCCTTATAGACCAATGCTAGCCCACATGGTATACTAGTCAAGCGATGAGCTGAATTGCATAAGACGAGATTGACGCGCCTTAGGGCAGGCACAAATGTGGAGTGCTGTCTCTCGCCGCAATACGCAAAGACGTCCTTTTCATAGGACGTCTTTTTTATTTGGTAAATTAGTAGATTGCTATATGCTTTTACACATTACATTAGCTTTTCTCCTCATGCCAAAACACTGCTAATGAACCTTCACCTGCATGAACAGCTAATGATGAACTGATTTCACCTATGACAATATTAAGCTGTGGAAGAGTTTCCTTAATCATATCTTTCAACTCTAACGCCTTTTGCAATTCATTCCCATGCATAATACCAACTTGTTTTACAGAGGTACTTTCACTCGATTGTTTTATTAACTCTACTATTTTGGCAGTTGCTTTTTTCTCTGATCGCACACGTTCATATAATTCGAGTTCCCCTTCATTATTAATAGAAAGAATAGGCTTAATTTGAAGAAGGTTTCCTAATAAGAACTGCGCACCTGACATTCTTCCCCCTTTATATAACTGATCTAGTTTTCCTAAAAGAATTAAATTTTTACTCGTAGTTACTTGATTCCGAAGCTCGTTAGCTATTTTACTCACATCTAAGTTCTTTTCTACTAGTTGCAGGCCTTTTGTTAAAAGCTCAGTAATTGTGAATGAGAGAGAACGAGCATCCACGATTTCAACATCAAACCCCACCTGCTCTTTCGCTGCTGCAGAACTTGAAATCGTGCCACTTAATTTATGAGAAACGTGAATAGCGATTGCTTGATCATAATCGCTCTTTAACATTTCGTATAATTCTACAAACTTACCAACAGAAGGCTGAGAGGTTTTCGGTACTTCCTTGTTTTTACGAATAATGTCGTACAACTCATCAGCAGATAAGTCGACACCATCCTCGTATTGCTCTCCTTCCGAAATAATAATCATTGGCACAATATATACATCAGGATGATTACGTAACTCATCTGTCAAGTAAGCTGTGCTATCTGTTATAAAAGCAATTTTACCCTTTGCCAAATTGTATACCACTCCTTTTTAGAGAAACATCATTATTAACAGTATACTAAGAAAAACAGAAATATAACACTAAGTATTAGTATCAGGTAGTAAAAATAATTTCTATGTGTTAACTTCCAATTATTTTACATTCGAATCAAACTACCCTATACTACTTATTAAAAAGTGGGGTGTTAAGCATTGGCAATCGTTACAATTGATTTCGATGGTACGTTATATCAAGGAAATTCCTTCAAAGCAATGTTTCATATTGGTCAGAAAAAATTCTCTTCGAAACAATGGGTAATCGTAGCAGCAGGACTATTAAAGGCGTTAGCTTCTGGTGCTGTGCAGGGGAAAACTAAGTTTCGACATGATTTTTTTAAGGCGTTTGCTAAAACCTTTAAAGGAAAAACAACTGCTGAATTAAATGATTTCTTTCAAGAGCTTGTTAATTTTAGTAAAGAGGATATTCACGAAAGTCTCGTCCAACAAATTCGGGACCATCAAAGAAAGGGTGATACAGTGATTGTATTATCTGGAGCACTGGAACCTTTTTTAAAAGCTTTTACGAAAGAATTACTATTGGACGTACATATTTTAAGTACTGAATTATTATTTAATGAAAAAGGATTATGTACTGGTGAAATCGGCAGGATCATCAATGGAGATGCAAAAGTGGAAAAATTAAATGAATGGATTGAGCAGCAGCACTTAACCGAAGCCTCCACAAAAGAGATATGGGCATATGCGGATAGTGAAAGTGACATCCCTTTATTGAACTTTGTCACTCATCCTATTGTCGTTAATCCAAAAGAAGACATGATAAAAATTGCACAACAAAACAAATGGGCAATCTTCGCATAGCGACACGGGGACGGTTCTCCTGCTTTCTTCGTGATTCAAAATAAACAGGAGAACCGTTAATGTTTTATTTGATTTTTAAGAATTCACTAAAAGAAGAATTGACTAGTTCTAGCAAAATTAGTGAACTTCGAAACTGACAAATCATATTCCTATTTCCAACATTTTCACAGTTACTTGCTCAATCCTGCCATCAATATTTGTTCCATCAAACCTCGGCAGCTTTAATTCACTCACGATTTTCCCATCTCGCATAAACAAAATACGCTCCGTCCGCGCCGCAACCTTTGCGTCGTGAGTAACAAGCATAATCGTCGTTCCATCCGCATTGATTTCAGAAAATATATCCATAATCTCCTGCGAAGACTTTGAGTTAAGAGCACCCGTTGGCTCATCGCCGAAGATGATTATCGGATCGCTCATAAGTGCTCGGCATATTCCAGCCCGCTGAAGCTGTCCCCCCGAAACCTGGGTTATATCACGATTTTCTAATTCCGATATCCCTACCTTTTCCATGAGCGTTTTTGCTTTTTCAGTAATCTCCTCAGCTTTCTTTCTATTGTTACGCATTAATGGCAGAATAATATTATCGAAGATATTTAAATTATTCAGCATAGTCGGCTGCTGAAAAACAAAGCCCATTTTTGTTCTTCGTATGTCGGCCAACTCATTTTCCTTAAGTGCCGACAAATCCTTGCCGTCAAAAGTGATATATCCACTGTCAACACTATCCATTCCGCTCAGCGCAAACATCAGTGTCGATTTCCCCGATCCTGAAGGTCCCATAACTGAAACAAACTCGCCCTCTACAACCTCTACAGACACACCGTCAAGAACACTATGCTTTTCATTGCCCTTTCCGAATGATTTTACAATATTTTCACCGATCATAATCTTTTTCATAAGCTACTCCTTTATATTTGCAGATATTTGTATTTGCCCTGCGCCTGATGTACCAATCATAGTTGCGAAAAGTACTGAGCATACCATGAGAAGTGGACAAAGCAGATACGCTGAAAACGGATTGACATCAAACTTAAACGATGATGCTCCGAACGAAGAGATAGCCACGCCCGCAATCACCTCTCCTAAAGTGTTTGCTAGAAGTGTGCCAAGAACAATTCCAATAACTAGAACGAAAACTGAACGCGAAGTATACTGCACCTTAATATCTGCGTTTGTAAAACCGAGCGCTTTCATGACCGCAATAGAATATTTGTCCTTTGTAACTAGCATTTTCATGAACAACAGTGTAACTAGCATCGCAATAAATAATGCAACGGCTATAGAGGCAAAGGAGGCCATTTTAATAGAGTTCATTGTTGATCCAAATGTCTGTTTAATATATTCATCAATGTCGGACACCTTTGCAAAAGTAAACCTGTCAGCATATTCTGTAACCTTTTTGACGACAAGAGATTTATCCGAAAGCTCTACGGAAATAACACTCCACATAACGTCCGCTGAATTATCAGTAAAAACAGCTTTTGCTGTTTTGCCACCGTTTGTAACGTCGGAATATATTCCACTTACTATGAAATCTTGCTCCTGTTCCTCAATCACCAACGTTATGAGATTTCCCACCTTTTTGCCTAACTCATTAGCGTTTATAACAGAGAGAGCAATCTCATTATCTGCTGTGGGTGCTCGGCCCACGGAGTATTTAACAGGGAATATTGAATGATTGCCAAGTTCAATTTTTATATTTCCTTCTGATCCTTCATCCTTCTTTACTTTGAATGTCTTTGTTGTAAGTAGAGCATATTTTGAAACAACACTATCGCTATCTATCGTCTTTAAAATGTCAGCAGCCTTATAAGCAATGTTATCTGTTTGCTGAATATCAATGCGTATATCAGAGTTTCCTATCCCCATATACGTGATAAAGCTTTTTGCGGATATAGTGTTGTACAGGTTTTGCGGAACAATAATGATGAACACCGAAAGTACAAGCACCGTAAGCATTGTTGCATAAAGTCTTTTCCTAGCGAGAACATCTTTGATACCAAGGAAAATATTCGTGTTCATTAGTTTATTTCCGCTCAGGCGAAGTTGCTTTCCTCCTGTGAATTTTTCCTGTGAAGCACCAAAGCGGATTGCTTCCGCCGCGGATATTTTACGAAATCGTCTCAGTACTGCACTAACATAAGCAAGAATAGCAAGAAAAATTAGCAGTACACCGATAATTCCAAAAAGTGAAGCAAAAGAGGCATTTTCGCTTGCCCCCATATAAAGACGAATATTTTCAAGTAGCATACCTCTGAACACAAACGAAAGCGCAAAACCGAGAATACTGCCTACCGCTGCAACCACCGCATATTTTGCAAGGTAAATCTTCTTTATGTCGGAAACACGCAATCCGATTGCTTTCATAACACCAATTTGGCGGTAGTCATCCTCAATTTTTGCAAGCAGCGTAAAGCGGATACACATAAATGCGATTGCTACGACAAGGATACTGATAAGAAGGATAACTGCAATCATCATACCGTCAGAAATGGCGTTAATTGTTTTAAAAAGTGGATATGTAATTGTCGGACCGTTTGCTTCAAGTCCTGCGGAAGTATAAGCGGCTTCAAATGCGCCAAGCGCTGAATCATCCTTTAATCGAAACTCAATCAAATACTCTATACTCCCGATGCCTCTTATCTCCGCGTAATCATTATCACTAATAAGAAATCTCTTAGATGAAGAGAGAGTCGAATTCATCTGCGAGTCGCGCAGAAATCCCGACACAGTAAATTCCTTTCCGCCAATTACAGCCTTATCACCTACATTTGCAGTGTTGTCCCTCATGTATGCTATTGGAACATAAAGCTCACCGTCATTTACATGTATGATGTTTCCGTTAAGATCAAGAAGGTAATCAAATTTCTCACTCTGCATGGAGAAACCGTTGTCCTGAATATTATCTGCAAGTGAACGCCCATCAAATATAATCTGCGCACCGTCAACGTTTAAAAATTCAAGCACCTGAAATTCATTTACATTGCTGTTCTGTTCCGCAAAAGCTGCAAGCCGCGAAGTATCAAGTTCACCAGAATGCATTTGCATAAAATGCGGAGTTTTCGCCTGCGTCATAAGCGTGTCTATTGCGCCTGAAAGATTTACAATAAGGATTGCTGCGAGAGATACAAGCATAGCTGCGGCAGCGACAAATATCATAGTTGTCAGCGTTATAACTTTGCTCTTCATAATGTCGTTACGAATTATTCTATAATACATAAGTCACCTCTAACTTCCACGCTTTTTAACTGTCTTACGTTATACAAAATACAAAATTCACAACATTCATAGGTTGGCTATACACCTTCTTCGAAATGGCAGATCTCATTAAGCTGCAACTGTATGTGTCACTTACCTATCACACATAGTCTGTAACCACATCGCCATTAAGCTGCAAAACTTTCCCTGATTTTAGCATAACGCAGTTTCCCATAATATAGGAATCTATAATTTGACAAATTATAGTTTTTTAGAGGGGAGATGTTTATTTCATAGTTGCGGTTTCCATTTGACTGCAATCAAGGATTAATGCACTCAGGACATAAGAATCAATAAACATATCCACATCACATCAATCTGTCCATATCCCAAAGCTTCGCAGAAATAATTATTTAGCTGAAATGGAACTTAATTCAATTGGTAGTAAGAACATGCTAAATATTTGATTTTCATTAAAACCGGCAGTATCATATACCTATAACGGTATGCACTTGTGAAATATATAAGTAAGGCGAATGTACTTACATGAAAGCAAACACAAATTAAGGGAGGAACGAAAAAATGAATTATGCAGATTTATTAATCACTTTAACTTCTCACGAAAACGATGCAAACAATGTAACAATTGCTTTTACAATGGGGGTAAAGGCGTTAGAAAAAGGGCATAGTGTCGAAATACTATTACTATCAAATGGAGTTTTTTTAGCAGAAAAGGGGTATGGAGATAAAATTGACATCGGTGCTCCCTTCAAGCCAATAAAAGAAATCTTACCTGTGTATTTAGAGAATGGGGGCAAATTAAAAGTTTGTTCATCATGCATGGAGCATAATGATGTACGTAAGGACAATATTATTGCTGGAGCAGAAGTTATTTCTGCAGAGTATGTTATTGATGCCTTAATGAATTCTAAGAAAAGCTTACAGTTGAATTAATGTACAAAAATAATCAAGTCAGTATATTAGGTTTGTCTTCATCCTAGCCTCAAGCACCTTTTAGTCATTTGATTCAAACAAAGTTAAACGTTGACCGTAACTTTCAATACTTTTGGATTCAGCATCTTTATCGTAAGAGACATAATCACAGTCACGTTTTTTCTATATGAAAATCTAGCAAACTCACCCTACTTTGTTCGCTCAATTAATTATAAGTGCGGGTGCCCGTTTCAGCATACTGGTTATGAATATTCATTTGATATAAAGAAATGAGTCCAGTTTTGGACTCATTTCTTTTGATATGTGATATTTTGGCTGTAATAATATGTGTCACAATGCTCCAAATAAGTAACCGTATTAAGAAGCCACACTTTGCTTAATTGCTGTAGGCTCCGCTTCACTTGCTTTACTGCTAGCATGCTGATAAGCGCAATACACAAGGAAGACTGCGACTAACAAGTAAGCCATTGAATACTGTGGCGCAGCATTAATTGCTAATTTTGGTGCATGCATAAGTCCTACGAAAGATAAAGAAGCACCTACTACTGAAAAAATACTTGCCTTCACAAATTGTTTATCAATAATAAACACCGTAATAGCACCTAAAACAATAGCAGTAAACATAGCTCCTTGGCCTAGCGGGACAATCCCTTCTGAGATATTCGCAACAGTATCACCCGCTGCTTTATTAAATCTTGTCATTACATAGTTCGCAAAATATGGCAGCATGGCAATAGCAACAGCTGGGAAATACTTCGCTTCATTGGATTGGTAAGCTGTACCAACCATCGAAATCCCTACAAATACTAAGATTGGCGCAACAGCAGCAATCGGGATAATAGCAGCTAAGGCAGCAACAATGCCTGTCATCGCTGCTAGACCGAACACAATCGCATTTAGAATACTATACCCGCGACCTGCCCCCATTGATTTTGAACCAACAGTCGCAATATATACAGTAGTTGGGAATAATCCACCAAAGACAGCTCCAAGCATTGTACCTACACCGTCTACAGCCTGACACTCACGTACATCATACGAATCACCAGCTGCAGCCATAGCATCTACATTGTTCATCGTTTCAATAGCATTGTATAACGTAATTGGTAAAATAACGGCAAGTAATCCAACTAATGCTGTAAATAAATAGCTCATCCCCTCAAAAGCAGCTAAGCTCGGTAACATCGGATAAAAACCTACATTGGCAAGTCCTTCTGCAATTTTATCGGTAGATTGGTAGCCTAAGGTGAAAGCTAATACCGTACCAATGACAATGGCAAATAATGACGTAGGAATTTTAAACGGCATTGCCATTTTACCGACTACGCCAACAATAATAATAACAAGTGTCACAAGACCAACAACAGGAATAGAAAATGTATTAAATAACATCTCTCCAGCAATAAAAGTAAGTGCTACACCTGCAAGCGCTCCAAGCATGGCAGGCCTAGGAATTTGATTACGAATCCAGTTTCCTGTAATGCTTACTAACACCTCAACCAATCCACTTAAAAAGGCAGCAGCTACAGCTATTTTCCAAGCAAGTTCAGGATCATTCGTCAGTGCCTTCGCTGGTGCTAGAACGCCAAACAAAAATACAAACATAACAGGGGTACTTATACCATAAGACAATGCAGTGACATCCGTTCTTCCTTCTTTTTGTGCAAGACGATTAGCCATATAAGCATAATATAAATTTCCCACCATTACTGCTACGGCAGCACCTGGAATTACTTTCCCAAATACTATGCTACCAGGGAAGCCCATTCCTAGCATCGTAACAGCAATAATGACAAAATTGGCTAAGTTGTTTTGAAACAATGCAAAGAAAGCATCTGTATCTTCTTTTTTATACCAAGGATAGCAAACTGTATTTTTCATCTTATATTCTCCTATATATTATTATTTTGTTATTACTTCTTCTTGTAAAAACTTGATTTGTGAATTTTGCAAAGACTTTATACGAGCTAATGATTCCACTCTATATCCTTCTTCTTCAAGCTTTGCTCGTCCACATTGAAAGGACTTTTCAATCACAATTCCAAACCCAACAACTGTGGCACCAGCCTGTTTTACAATGTCAGCTAAGCCTAGTGCAGCCTGCCCATTTGCAAGAAAATCATCTATGATTAATACATGATCATCCGGTGATAAAAAGTTTTTCGAAACCGTGATTTCATTCGTTTCTTGTTTTGTAAAAGAATACACACTACTTATATAAACATCATTTGTCATCGTGAGTGACTTTTTCTTCCTAGCAAAAACAAGTGGTACGTTTAATTCATTTGCTGCCATAAAACTTGGTGCTATCCCAGAGGATTCGATCGTTAAAACTCTCGTAATTTTACAATCTTGAAATCTTCTAACAAACTCCTTACCAATATTAATCATGAGATTTGTATCAACTTGATGATTTAAAAATTGATCAACCTTTAGTACACCATCTGTTAAAACAGATCCTCTTTCCTCAATTGCTTTCTGTAATTGCTCCATGATGATGGTACCTCCTTAAGCTAGTTTTAAGAGCTAAACTCTTGTTAAACACAAAAAAGCCGAATGCACAGAATCACTTTAGACTAAAGTGATTCCATACATTCGACTTACGTTTTCTTAAAAATAAGTACGAAAATACAACGGAATTGCCAAGCAGTAAAAACACTTGGAGATTCCGATCACTTGTAGTCAAGTCATTTACGGTAACTTGGTAGAAACTTGTGGGCCATATCCCCACGATTATACAAGGAAAACTATTAAATTATTCGTGCATGAATGTGATTATATATTAAATCACTTAAAAACGAAACCCTAATTTCCTAAAAAACGAATAAATTACTTCAGAAAAAGAATTTAATTCGCTTTTTGTTATTTTTTGAAAGAAAATTTAAAATACTCTTATTGTTATATTTATCTATTAGCGCTTAAATCTTCCATTCCGTGATTCTTTCTCTTTACCGCTCTGCGGTACAGGCATTACATGTAGCATAGCCCACCAAGAATATTCGAAATACTACTAGCAGGGGTACAATTGAGTTTTAAGGCAACAAAATAAGACCGTTCCCCCTGCTTATCAATTCGATTATCCAGCAGAACTGACGTAAATGACATAACTTGCGATGAAATAAATCACAACAATCTTTACCGAAGGCACAATATAAGTCAACCTACTTAAGGATTGCTTTCTTATCAATGCATACAAACATACCCCAACAAGTACGATCGAAGCTAGAACAGTATAAAGATGCGTACCACTAGAATGGAACAAGATAGCCCCATCTCTATACATAATATCTGTAAAAGCAAAAATCAATAGGTTAAATAAATTACTTCCTAAGATCCCACCGATAGCAAGTTTATAGTTTCTAAGCTTAATAGCAATCGATACCGACACAGCTTCAGGTAAAGATGTACTAGCTGCTACAAGAAAAGACCCAACAAAAGTGCTTCCTAAACCGGTTAAAACAGCTATCTTATCAGCCGTTATTGTTAAAGCTGTTCCAAATATCATTACGAAGATAGAAACAATAATAAATCCTGCAATTGCCGTCTTCAATGGGATGTCTTTCTTTTTAATTGCAGCATCATTGGTAGCTGTGTTTTCGACAATAGATACAGATGAAGGTGAATATTTAGATATAAGCTTCATGCCTATAAAATAAGAGACAATTAAGGCGATTGTGTCTAATCCGACACCGAATATGTTGTAAGGTATTCTTAACAAAATTGAAAGTGCAATCAGTGTAGAAAGAAACAAAATCAATACGGCTGAATACGTATTATCTCGACTTGAATAATTAAATAACTGATGTTTTCTAAAGAAAATGTCAATACAGGCCAGAATTAAAATATTGTAAAAGTTAGACCCTAAAACATTACCTACGGCAAGGTTCGGGTTAGAAATGACGATAGATGTAACGCTTGTTGTAATTTCAGGAAGGCTTGTAGCCCCTCCAAGCAACAACGCGATAAGTATACCACTTACTTTTGCCTTTTCCTCAATCGTATCTGCATATACAGATAACTTTACAGCAAGAAAAATAATGGCAATCGCGGCTATACCAAAAATCAAATATACCAATGGTACACAGCTCCTTTTCTATTGATAATAATCAAGCGGATTTGAACTAAGGCCTTGGCACCGTAGTCAATAGTGAGGTTTTCACCTTGAAACAAAAGAAAAAACCTTTGTCAGTAATTGGCAAAGGTTTTTAAACACAAAAAGACCTTTACCATTTAGCGTAAAGGTCTTGCTAACAACATAAGTTGCCAACAAAGCCGAGAGATAAACTCTGAAATGACGACTTTGCTGTAAAAGCTACTCCCCTTTAGGAGTTCATATTATTCAATTTACTAATAAATTATATAACCACTTTCATGATATAGCCATATCAAAATGCTGTCAATTAATTTGTTCAATAAAAAGTTCTTACCTCCCGATGCACCGCACTAGGAGAAGAGACAGAGCCTCCAGCAATAAAGAGTCGTTATCAAAAGCTCCTACATTAATATTCATGGTCTTTCTCGTGGTGTTTTATTCATGATAAAGTATCCGATTATGAGTACTAATATTACCAACGCATAAAGTAATGTATCCATGGGATTATCGTAATCAACAATGATTAACCTCACCATGGCCGTAATACCTATGTACATAAAATAGCGCAGAGGGAAATGATAATCCTCTTTAAAATACTTAACAATCATGGCAATAAACTCAAAGTATAAAAAGAAAACAAGAATTCTCGCCAAAAATTCCTTGTAATCGTTGGTGCCTTCAGATAGTAAAACAATAGCGAAAGCAAACAATTCCTTTAACAATAATAAGCAAAGGATTGCCGCTAAAATAATAAGAGAAACGTTTAAAATTATCTGAAATATTTTTGGAGCTGTTTTCACTATAGATCCCATTTTGCTTTTCATAATTTACCCCCTCTTTTTTGACGGGTGTCAAGAGCGGTTGTGTCCTTATCAAAAGAGATAACTTCCTGTCAACTCATTTTCTTTCAATATTCATTCAACTTTTGACACTACCGATACATTAAGAAAGTCCACATAAGACAATTTAGGCATATTGTATGAAAAATAACGAATTATTAGTGGAGGAAGTGATGGCTGTGCCGACTAGCTAGCGATACACCGCTAGGATACGTATTAATGTGCTAACATGTAACAGCTAAGTGGTACCACTAATAACATTGGCTCTATGAGTTAACATATCATACCTCTGCTAGCTTTATCTACTTTGTGGAACTTAGAGATTTATAAATTTCTAGCAAATACTTATGATAATACGTAATAGATAGTGACAATTTAACAACGCCTACTATAGATGAGTATGCCCATTTATCGAAATCTGTACAATTTTGACACTTTGTTTAGATGCCTGGCACTAAAAAATTTTAGCGAATGTGAAAGCCTTGATACGCCTGCGTTCAAAATTTGTCGATAATTTTAGGTGCCAAGCACCTGCAATCACTCGGAAGCGTGAATGAGACACATCAATGATCTTGTATATAAATCATCCGAATTTTTATATAATTGTAATAAACAGGTTGGCAAGAATAACAAGAAGTAATACTTATGAAAAAGACAAAGCACAAAATGAAGCTACCGTAAATCACATTAAAAATTTAGTACCTAAATAATATCGACAAGGGGGACGCAATGAGAGTACTTTTTGATAATGAGGTGTTAAAGTCTTATGTTAAAAGTAAACCTAACCTAGTTTTAACTATAGGCACATATAAAGATGGCAAGCATGAAATCTCTAAGATTGGGAGTGCTTTTTCAAACTTTGAACCCGAATATACGATATATGAAATTGGTTCAATCACAAAGGTATTTACCAGCTCTCTATTAGCAAAAGCAATAGACGAAAATAAAATACACCTTGATGACTCCATAACAGAATACGTACCATCTTTATCCGACAATAAATATTTAATGAAAGACCCTATCACGATTCGTCACTTAACAACCCATACATCTGGATTACCTTCATTGCCTTTAAAGTTTACGTTCCAATTGCTCTTTTCAAAAAAAATAAGAACAAATCCTTATTTATATTTTACGGACGACGATTTGTTGGATTTTATCAAGAAATATAGATTCCCTATTGAACGAAGAAGCTTTCAGTATTCAAACTTAGGTGTGGGATTACTAGGGTATATTCTATCAAGCCTATATGATGATGATTATGAAACAGTTGTACAAAATGAAATTTGCAAACCTTTACATTTGGAGAACACAGCCATTCACTTATCAACAGAGCAGTATAAGCAACTAATCCCATGCTTCAACAATAGAAATAAAAAGGTGGGAAACTGGGACTTTAAATCACTCCACGGGGCAGGAGCTCTAAAATCAACAGCAAAAGATCTCTTAATATTTTTAGCTTGCCATATTGGTGAAAGCCGAGATACTTTAAACAATATCTTCTCCTTAACTCATGAAATTCAATATAAAGAAAAAAGTGATTTAAACGTAGGGATGAATTGGATAGTTAATCAAAAGAAAGATATTTTTTGGCACAATGGCGGAACAGCTGGTTATTCAAGCTTCGTGGGCTTCAGCAAACAAAAACAAACTGGAATGGTAATTTTATCAAACTATGAAACAAGTTTTTCAAAAAAAGAATCACTTGATACTGTTGGGTTCGAGCTATTAGACCGACTTTGTGCAAAGTAGTTCAGCCTTCGGAATATTTAAAGAGAATATAGCTCCCTGCTATACTCTCTTTAAAAAAGGTTTGTACGTGAGTTTTACTATTTTTTGATTATGCCCTCGGTATACTTCCACTCAAAATATGGCTCTTCTTTTTTGCTACCTCCATGCCACTTCAACCCCTTATACGTAAAACCTAATTTCCTCAAAACATTTTCCGATCCTTGATTATTAGGGTCGATAAAAGCAACTATCTTATCAGACCTTAAATGTTCAATAGCGTATTGAAGACATGCCTTTGCTGCCTCCGTAGCATACCCCTTTCCCCAGTAATCTTTTGCAAAATGATACATGAGTTCCATATATTCATGATCGTAAGGAGGATTAAACCCACATACACCAATAAAGTTGCCATTTTCCTTTAAAATGACCGCATAAGGTGAATATTCTCTTTCATTTTGAAGATTAATATAGAACGCAAGAGCCCGTTCCTCCCTTTCTCTAGTACCTGCTCCGCCGCAGTATTTCATAACTTCTTCATCTCCCCAGAAGTTCATGAGGGCATCAATATCCTCTACCTCCAATGTTCTTAATAACAACCTCATCGTTTCAGCAATAATCACTTTCATTCCTCCTATGTCTATTCCAAACTACTTTCAACTATTTTTTTGCGACAATGCATAGTGTACTAGAGTCTTTAAAACAAGACTTACCTGTTGCGTCGGCATATATATCACACATCTGAAAACCACTTCGTTCTACCTCTGCGATTATAGTTTCTTTTGTAAAGCCCTTAAACCAATTCCTGAATATAGATACTTGTCCTTCCTTATCAATTAATACATTTTGATCCAATCTAACATCACCTTCATAAACAAAATGAGATTCGAAGCGAATATGCTTCTCTCGCATCCAAAAATCATTTCCTTCACTTATGTGCCATGTATGATTTTCTGTTTTGCCTTCAAACTCTTTTGCGGTAAAAACATCAAAAATAAACACACCTCCCGGCTTTAAAGAGTTATATACTTTTTGCAATAAACTCTCTCTTTGGACATCTGATAAAACCGCAAAGTCACAGTAGATTAATAGTACTGCTTCAAATTCTTCATGAAAGTCCATCTTTAAATAATCTGTGTAGATGTAGTTTATATCTTGGTTGTTTTGGACTGCTTTTTGGTTTGCGTATTGAATAGACCTCTTGGAAAAATCAATACCAGTAATATTGTACCCTCTTTTATACAACCTTTCAGTGTATAAACCAGGGCCACAGCCTAAATCGAGGAAATTTTTATAAGTCGATAATGGTATGATCTCGGCTATCCAGTCTACTGATTTGTCGATAAAGTCATGACTCCTACTAGCTGCTTCCCAAGTAGGATGCAAATGCGCTTCTAGCATCCCCTTTGAAATATGCTCATCATTCCAAAATTCACATGTGCTTTTTGCATAAAGCGTAGGTTTTTCTAAATATTTAATTAAGTCCTTTATCATGATAATTTGACTCCTTCTCTTTTAAATTAGATAACTTCCAAATTTTGGTATCATTAACCTTGAAACCCTATTGTTACGAATATAAACCCTTTAGTTTAAGCGATAGCTATATCTTTTATTCCATGTCATATTATCACCTAAAATATTAGTTAACTGGAAACGGGCCACATAGTAAGAATCAACCCTAGAATTTTGCCTTTTTGACACTGGCTTTCCAGATATCTTAAAAAATCCATTTCGTTATAACTGGTTAAATTAACCTGTAACTCACACATCATAAACTCCCATCTTTTAATATTTAATAATGATATGACATGAGTTCTTATAAGGGAAATAAAAAAAGAGCTGTAGACTTTAGTCTACGGCTCTCCTAAAAAGACTTTACTTTGCCTAGAGATAAAAAGACTAAAATCAAAATTGAAACTTAGGTATAACAAATAACCGTTATGAAATAACAGTTTTGTCACCTATTTAATTCAATTCAAATGTTAGCTTTCATCTCCATGCTTCACTTATGTTATTTGATTAGTTAACATCAAGCGTTACCGGATAGCATGCCACCCTTCGCAGTCATATCATTATAGCTAAATTGTACATCAACTGGATAATGCTGTTAACAACGATTTTTCCAAGAAAATGAAATATATATGACTAAATACAGACAGCTGTCCTCACTACGACAAATACAGAAGTGCTTTGTTCAAGCCTCCCTTTCATTTCCTTTAAAGCTTTAGGCTTTCAATTACAGAATGATTGTCAAGATTCAAAATTATAATTTTTCCATTTTCATATAAGGCGATTGATTTTGCACCATCTTTAGGGATAGTCGTACTTCCAGGATTAAGTACAATAACCCCATCTTTTTCTTTAAGTACTTTAACATGTGTATGACCGGATACAACAACACGACAACCCAATTTTTTTGCTTCTTGTATTCGCTCACCTTCCGTTTCTTCATATCCATGCACAAGATAAAATTTAATGTTGTCGAAGGTAACTACCCTTGATTTATTAGAAAGATCGTGTTCTAAAACTGTCTCATCAACATCCGCATCACAATTTCCGCGAACATAGACAATATCTGTTCGATCCTTAAGAATTTCGATTATTTTTTTAGGGTTATAGGTTTCTGGAATATCATTTCTTGGGCCATGATAAAGAACATCTCCTAAATGACAGATTTGCTCAGAACCTCCAAGAAGATTTAATGCTTGAACTAAATCTTCATATCCTCCATGCGTATCACTTATAAATCCTAATTTCATATAATCATTCCTTTCCAAGATGGCTCGCCTGTCCCCCGCTAGGATATAACAGCAAAGTGCTAGCAACGGGATGACTCAATCATAATCCCTAACTTCACTTTAAGTATTAACTTTCTAATATAATTGTTTTTTAAAACGCTAAAAGGTGCCCTTCCCCGGTACAATAAGACTTTACCACACTGCGGAAAAGCATACAAAAGTAACTTTATGAAGGATCCAAGTTCCTGCTAGGATTAAGTAGTACAGTGCTAGCAGAGACATTTCACATACACTTCGCCAGTTCATAATATTTACAAGTAAATAGAAACAAGTAGTACTTTGACGCATAAAAAGTATCCGCTAACAAAGATTTAGTATAATTGAACTCAACTATTTACTACACTTGGCACCAAGTTATCGACATATTTATATGTCATACAAAATAAAATGCTATGTCTTTATTTTTTCTTTCCCTCCGATTACAGCCTCTAGTCATAAAATAATGTTCCATTCACTCAATTTCTCTTCACTTTTCATTCAACTTTTGACACTACTAATACAGGTATCTGCGCTTTCCTTGTCATACCGTTATTGATTAATTCCAGCGATACATTTTATCTATATGTTACTGGTTTTTTATATGCTTTATATTATTCATATAGAGTAATTTTGTATTTTGTAGTAAATGCAGGATAGTTTTACTTTTGATAGAATAATAGACTTACGCGCTATTATTAATAGGGAGCTGTTTACCATTTCATATTCTATGCAACGGATTAAAACGTCACTTATTGTTTCATTATTTACCCTCTTTGTTTTACATAGCATCTTTCCTTCTAATCTAGGACAATTGGTATTAGATGGTGTTTCTATCCTACTATTTCTTACTACGTTTATTGGCATTGGGAGATTTAATTTAATGCTTAGTTGTTTCTTTATAATACTAACAATCATAATTGGGATTAACTTTCAAGCAAGCGGTCTTGCCATCCTCGATGGCTTTTCTTACATGGTAAAGTTACTATTATTTATTAGCTTTGTCCCGATTATTGCGTTGCCAATACAAGGGTTTGTTCCAAACATTCAGCGTTTTATAAAGTTAGCGAGTAAAAAAATTTCACCAAGGAATGTATGTAATTATGCCACGTTTATACTTGCCAACCTTACCAATTTAGCTTCTTTACCTATATCAAGGTCGATTTTCACTTCAGATGAAGATACAAAGGAAAACGAACGTATATATTCAATGATTATTATCCGTGCATTTGGCATTGCCATGGTGTGTACCCCGTTAGGTGCAGCAGTGGCCGTTGCTATAGATCTTGCAGATATAAACTATTTTGCCTTATTAGCTGTCAATGGAGTCATCGTTATCATAGGATTACTAATCTCTATTGTATTAGAATCCCGTAAAACGGATGTTGCGCAAGAGAGTGAAGGCGTTGAAGCAAGATTTCAAACAACAGATTGGTTATTTCTAGCAAATATATTACTCCCGATATTAAGTTATTTTTTCCTGTTGACGTTGGTGGATGGGCACACATCACTCGGAATGATGGAATTAATCGTATTGAGTATTTTACCTTTTACATTATTATGGAGTATTGGCTTAAAAAAAGTAACAGCATGGTGGCTTTATTTAACCATGTTGACGAAAGAAAAGGCCCCGAACATGTTTAACCAATTTTCGGTCATAATCAGCGCTGGAGTAACAATTCACACTATAGAAATTGCCGGTTTAGAAAAACAAATCATGAGCAATCTTCCAGGTGTTGATTCCGCTTATGCTTATATGATTTATATCCCTGTTATCATTCTAGCAATCGTAATACTAGCTGCAGTGGGGGTTCATCAGTTTGTTGCACTGGTGTTTATAGGGGAAATGATTGATCCTGCTATTCTTGGAATTACCCCTGTCGTTTTCGCTAGTACACTACTGGTCGGATTTGTATCCGGTATGATTAGTAGTTCATTTAGTGGGGCCAACATTTTAATGAGCAACCTCACGCCTACTATGTCGTCGTATCAAATAGCAAAAAGTAATTATAGCTTTACAATGGTTTTTATTATTATAACTATCATCTTTCTAGTAGTTGTAAATGGCGCCTTGTAAATGGCGCCTGACCCCCGCTAGGATAAAGTATCAAAGTGCTAGCAGTGTAACAACGTTGTTTTCCGAATGGAATCAGTTCAAAAAAAGTGGTAACTAACTTTTTTATCAGTCCACAAAAGATAAGTTGGTCAACCATAAAACAATCCCTGTCCCCAGCACGGTATACCTTTGCTTGACTAGGCAGGCACAGGAAAATGTTTTAAAACTAAATAGAATTATAAAAACTTCTAATCAAACATTTGATTAGAAGTTTCTTAACTTGTACTGGTACCGGATACAAAAATATATTTTTTTAATATAGGAAGCGCAAGAACCGTCCCCACGCTTCCTTATTGTCCTAAGCAAAATGCAATTTTTTCACGGAGTAAAGTAGTAAAACGTGTGTCATTTAAACCTTCTTTTGTATGTGCAGGTGTAATACAGCATACTTTTCCTTTGCCAAAAGGGTGTTGCCAGCCAGCTATGGAGTGTCCGTCAATAGATTGCGATAATAGGAACACATCAGTTTCTTCTGTTTGACAATCAACAAAGTAATGTTCATCTATAAAAGAAAAAGCAACAGAACCATCACTATATGTATACGTAATTTCCTGCATATCTGGATGATACGTGAAGGATCCTTTTAACATATTAATGTAACTACTATCAGATGGATAGCTTGCCATTCCTGTGTGCCAAGCCAACCATCCTCCGCCTTGTTCCACATACGAAACAATTTGTTCCATGAGAGTAGGAGTCATCCATGTTTCCACTATCTCATCAAGAGGGTTTAAACGATTTTCTTTATATAAAATAACGGCATCTGGACGGTCATTTAATGCCTTGTTTAAATCATGATACCTAATATACGAAACTTGTGCTTGTTGATTTTTTATGGCTGCTTCTAAACTCTCTATAATCATATCTTCTTGATGCCAATAATCTCCTAGCACAGCGACTATTTTCTTCACATATATTCCCTCCTTTTTACCAATTTAGTAAATGGCCTTCATAGTTAATAAAAATTGGCCCGTCTATCAAATGTGGTTGTAAGAGTTGTTGAACAATTCCTCTTGCCGAGTCTTGCGCTTCAACTGTGGCCTCCGTGTTAAACTTACCTAGCATGTACGATTTAACATAACCAGGATGGATAGCGAAAACTTTCACACCAAACTGCTTTAATTTATTTTGTAACAGAACGGATTGCATATTAAGCGCAGCTTTTGACATCGTGTATCCATATTCTTTTACTCGCTTACAATCAGTAATACTGCCTGCCTCAGATGAAATATTTACGAGTAGTTTACTTTCACCTTGAAGCAATAGCGGTAAAATAGATTGTGTCACTCGTAAAGGACCTAACGTATTTGTTTCATACATATTTCTAATTGCAGTAAAATCAAGTGTTTCCATTATATCTCCATCTTGGTCCGTATAAATAGCTGCATTATTTATTAATATATCCAGTTTAGGTGTCACACGTGTAATCTCATCAGCAGCCAGCTGCACAGAATTTGCATCTGTCACATCAAGGGATAAGATATGAAGTTGCTCACCTACTTCCTTTTTTAGCTCTTGTAATTCGGGCCACTCTGGTAAATAACTTCCGGCAAACACCGCAAAACCTTCATTTAAGAATGATTGGACTAGAGCCAACCCTAAACCTCTGTCACACCCCGTGATATATACTGTTTTCATTTTCATCATACTACCATCACCTCTACCAGCTATATGCTTCCGGAGCTGGCCCACCTGGACCTGGGAAAATCTCATCTAATCTTTTCATGATATCTTCTGATAAAGTAACCTCTACAGCATGTAAAGATTTTTGCAATTGTTCTCTCGTTCGCACACCAACAATAGGAGCTGTTACAACAGGGTTAGCTAATAACCAAGCAAGCGCAACTGTATCTTCTCTTTCTCCAATCTCCTTACATAACGCAGCAAATTGCTCAAGTTTGCTACGGTTTCTTTCTATTGCTGCTTGATTTTTTGCACTTCTTGAACCTTTAGCTGGGTCTAGCGCATGTCCTCCTAACAATCCCCCGTCAAGTGGACTCCATGGTATAAATCCTAATCCAAATCTATCGACAGCAGGTAACACCTCTAACTCAGGCAATCTACCATTTAGGTTATAACGATGTTGTTCACACACTAATCCTAAGAAATGACGCGCTTCTGCTTTTGCTTGTCCTTCCGCTATCGCCCATGCAGGAAAATTACTAGATCCAACATATTCAATTTGTCCTTGTTGGACAGCTCGCTCAAATGCTGGCCATATCTCTTCCCACCTAACTCTACGATCAATATGATGCATTTGATACAATTCTATATGATCTGTTTGTAAGCGACGCAATGAACCCTCTAAATGGCGGCGAATTTTATAAGCTGATAACCCAGGTACATCATTCGGTCCATCTAACTCATCATGCATATCACCATACACCTTTGTGGCAAGTACAACCTTTTCTCTGCGACCGTCACCTTGTGCAAACCAGCGACCCATTATTTCCTCCGTTTTACCAGCATTCGGACCCCATCCGTAAATATTAGCTGTATCAAAAAAGTTAATACCTGCGTCAAGAGCAGCATCCATAATATAAAATGCTTCTTTTTCGTCTGTATCAACCCCAAAATTCATCGTGCCAAGACATAAACGACTCACTTTTAAACCAGTACGTCCTAAGTATGTAAAATTCATATATATAATCCTCTCTAATATCCGTATTTTTTGGGGTTTCAATGTCTTTCATAGATGCGACCCTCAGATAACCTGTAAACTTGAAAAGCGAAAGGTGGTTGCCTAGCAGCGACAATCACAAAACAAGCGTCTAACAGAAAACGTTTTTTCATTCGAGCGATTTACTTTTGCACTTTTCTCTCGAACAATGACGGTTAAATATTGTATTATTTTTCCCAAAAAGCCACTGATTCCTAAAGCTAAGACCACGTATCGGTTCAGCGTAGTATGCTTTCTTAAACCCCTCGTAAAAACGCTTTCAAAAAACCACATATACAAATCATAAGATTTATTCTATATAGTCTGTAGTATGAAAATTTTTAATTAGTAACAATATTTTAGGTGTAAGGTGCAAAACTCACGGAAATCGCTCCTCAGAATTAAAGTTTCCCCATAATGCCCTGAACAATTCCATCACCATCCTTGTAAACATTAAAAGCCATCTCATTTATCAAAATATCGATAAACGAGATGGCTACATAAACGATTCTTCTATTGATTCCATTTAACTTACAAAACTCCTTTTTAGTTCGGTTTCCCACATACCCAAAGATTAGATATGCTTCGCTAACCTACTTCATGGGAATAATGCTCCTTTCTGTAATAATTGAGTGAAAGAACAGTAATTTAATATTTGCAGTGTCCAACATATTGTTCACAATATGTATCGCCTTTCACTGTGTCACTGGATGATTCCCCTTTCAAGTAGATTCACATGTTCATAAACGATTTGCGTAATCCAAGTTGAATGTCTATCCACACCCTTTCTAAACTTCGTCCAGCCTTGTATGATTGAACTATTTCTCCTTTCTTTTAGTATGGTGTATATCCAACTAATTAGTTGGTATAGATAAATAATACTAATTATTCTGATAATTGTAAATGTTTAAAATTTGTTATTTCTTCGACAATATACGACATTTTCTTGAAAATTCTCTGCATTGCTCTTATTATCTTTGTTTTTTAAAAATATGTTAAAGAGTAAGGTTGGTTTTTAATCAATTGGTGATTACAACAAAATGCACGATATAATATAAAGACGAAAGACTAGGGACGCCACATCCTGTGACAGCGTTTTCTGAATGACCCTCATCGTACGGGTCTTAGCGAATAGTGTCAAACGTGAGAGCCTACAGGACAAAGGGCAAGACCGATAACAACACACCAACCTAGAGCATTGTCGGCACTAACACATCCTGTGCGTCGGGTCGAGACCCCACTCAGAAAGCAGAAAGTAAAATCTAGCGGAAATCAACAACAAGTTTTAAAAGACAACAATTCATTAAAAGTTAACCCACAGTTATTTCAGAGTATAGCCAAAATAAAAATACATACAAACGTAAAGTCCGCGCTTAGCTGCGTAAAGGCTGACCAACAAAAAGTACGATAACCTATCGAGTTGTTCTACGGCAAGGGTGTGTATCATTAAACCCTATTATTTTGTACTATAGACAACAGAGGTTGATGATAGGTATTGATATCCTCTTTTTAAAGTTTTAAAATTAATTAGAATTCATAGTTTTTAAATATAGTAATTATCACACTTGTTGTTGCTACTACTCTACCTACAAATGAAAGGGGTTACAAAATAATGTCTTGGAAAAGTGCTTACGAACGTTTTCAAAAAGCAGTTAATTTTGGCTTTGCTTTTCAATTCGACGGAAACAGCAAATACTACTCACAAGTACACCGTTACCATGATTCATATTATGTAAAAAACCTAGACTATCATTCTCCTTATACAGCCAAACCTGGGAGCCACGACGATGGTCCTCTCAACGGTCCATTTTTAGGAGGGATCGGGACAAGCAATTATTCTAGAGATTTTACAGGTATGTTTAGTCGCTGGCAATTACAGCAAGGAATTCACCATCACGAAGCAATCGAATCAGCCTTCTTTATGCTTAGATGGAAAATAGCTGATAAGATATTTTATAAGAGAATCCGTGTCGGAGATGATAATTTTCAGGAAGGTGACATGCAGTACGCTTCTTTGTTCCCTTTTGTCTATGAATATTATAATAGTAGTGATTTGCCATTTGAGTTATTAATGGAGTACTACTCCCCTGTCATTCCCCACAACTATCAGGACAGTTCTTTACCGATTACATGCTTTAACTTCTACTTTAAATCTAAAATAAACGAAAACATTGAGGTGAGTGTTGGTCTGTCCTGGCCAAATTTGCTCGGATGGAGGCTCCCCTTTATAGCTAGCGATGTAAGGCAGAATATGCAATGGCCAACGCAACAGTACGCTGGGAATTCAGGGAAAATCAGTTTCCACAGCACCAATGAATGTCATGTCGTTCAATATAAAAGCACCCCTGTTAAACAAAAAAGCGATATGCTAGGCAATGTCGTCCTCTCGCTTAAAGGAGATGGCCATTGGATCATGAGCTATAAGCCGTGTTTTAGAGCTAATCAAATTGCCACAGGGAAAGCGGATAGCGAACAGCAATATACGATTGCCCACATGGAAGAGCAGTTTAAAACGGCAGGTAAATTGGATAATGATGATACCCATTGGGAAGCCCACTGGCATGAACCTGTAGCTAGCGCCGTAGCAGCAAAAGCTATTCTTCATCCCCACCAGGAAAGTCAGCTTTTATTTAATATTACGATGGATTTGCCCATCACATCCTTTGGTGCCGGACGCGATTGGTACAAAGCATACACTGAAAAGTATGGGACAAAATATGAGAATTCACTTCAGTTGGCACAGCAAGGACTTGCATGTAACACCCACTGGTTAGCGGAAATTAGTTCATGGCACGAGAGGGAATTACAAGCTTCAGGTCAGATTTCTGCTAAAGTAAAAGGAGCTCAAATAAATGAGTTACATTTTATTGTCGCCGGGGGAAGTGTCTGGGTTACAAAACCTGTCGAAGAACATGAAGAAGAAACGCCTAAGTTACAACAGAGTTGGCATTACGGCATTCTAGAGGGCTTTGACACAGGATATTACTACTATAACACGTTAGATTTATGGGTATATGCCTTCCCTGCTTTAAGCAAGCACTGGCCTAAATTATCAGAAAATGTTTTTACGGATTTTCTCCACACTGCTACTCTTGTGGACGATAGAAAACACATGGTGTATAGAACCGCCACCATTGAGAATAATCTTGTTTATGGAAAGCTTCCCCACGACATGGGAAGCGCAGCAGAAGATCCCTGGGTTCAATTAAATGGCTATGTTCACAGGGATGACCCTAACCTGTGGAAGGATCACAATCCTTCTTTTATATTGGCATATTACCTACACAGGAAAATAACTGGCAAGAAAATGAATCAGGATGAGTACGACATACTAGTGGAAATTGCCAAGTTTACTGCATCCCAGGATAAAGAAGATATTGGTGTCCCTAGACACGACGAGTTTGGAGACAGCACTTGGGACAACCTCGATATGAATGGCTTGTCTACTTATGCTAGCAGCTTGTGTATCGGTGCTTGGGCTGTAATGGCTAAGCTATCAGATGTACACAACCCCAAAAGAAGTAGCTACTACAGAGATAAGCTAGCAAAGGCCCAAAAGACAATAGAAACGCTTTGGAACGGGACATATTATAAGACGAACGATTTAGGTAAATACAGTGAGGCCACAATGACTGACTCTTTGTTTGGGGTTTATATGGCTAAAAAGGCAGGCTTAGGTGACTTACTTCCTTTAGAAAAGGTGCAGTCCCACTTAAGGAGCATTTATGAAAATAACCTGATGGCCTATGCTGAAGGGAAATACGGGCCACTCCTAGTTGCTGAACCAGGTCGCCAACGTTATGATCAAGACGGTGGCGAGGAACTACAAGTCAACGAAGTAATTGTAGGCTCCGCTTGGATGTTTGCTGCCATGCTGTATGAATACAACTTAAATCAAGAAGCAGATTACCTAGCGAATAATTTGAGCGATATGATTTACAAAGGGACAGGCTTACAATACCGTACCCCTGCCGCATGGGATAACGCTGGTAAATACAGAGCTCCCCTAAACATGAGACCACTAGCTATTTGGATGATTTAATACGAAAAGCGAGGCCTGATCCCCAACTGCATAAAGCACCGGGAGTTAGGCCTCTTTTATTTCTTTCACGCGCCCTACCACACCTGATTGAAGCATAACTTTAATACCGTGTGGATGTGTAGGCGATTTAGTGAGAATTCTGCTCACAACACCTTCAGTTAGCTTACCTGTTCTTTGATCCTGCTTTTGCACAACTCTTACTGTCATCCCAATTTTAACGGAATCGCGTTTTGTTCCTTCCATGTCAATAACTCCTTTTCTTAACTACAACGAGTTCTTTACCATGTCACCTAAGAAACTAAAGAGGTTGATATGGCGTCTTTTGTACAGCTTCACACTTTAGGCAATTACTCGTAGCATAGACTATAACACATACGGTCATACATCACACCTACTTTATTTCCTCTACACTTATACAAACGGTCATTGTTATCGAAAAAAGCACCCCACGCCCTTTCACGCAATTAATCCTACTTTTCTTATGTGATTTATTAATTTTAATCGTGTATAATCAATATAAACACCATCAGAAAAGGAAAAAAACAATGTACAAGTATATATATGCCGGCCTTATGGCTCTACTACTATTAACGGGGTGTGGAGAAAGCGAAAGCAGTCCTTCTCAGGAGCATGCAAATTCAAACACAGAAACAGATGTCCCCATTTTAATCGCAGTAGACTTACAACTCCCTGAGGAAATAACTGTCCATGAGGAATTCTCTTTAGCAGCAACGGTTACACAAGGAGAAGAAAAAGTTGAAGATGCATATGAAGTTAAGTTTGAATTGCGTGCCCCGAACGAAGAAGTTGGAGAGATGCTAACGGGCAAGCATGCAGGTGAGGGCATCTATACCGTCTCTGCAACTCTTGATGAACCTGGAGAATATGTAGTGGTATCTCATGTAACGGCCCGCCGAATGCACGTTATGCCAAGTGAAAAAATCATTGTCACAGATCCCCACGGCAGCACAGAAAAGAAAAGTAATGATGATGCAAATAAAGAAATGGGTAACGACGCACATGATGATCATGAGCATCACCATACACATTTTTCTTCCGAAGTCGAAGTGAAACTAGTTGTAGAACCCCAAACATCCGATACATCTACTACATTGACTGCACATGTCTCGCATCGAGATGGATTATTAGAAGACGGTTACGTTACTTTTGAAGTTTGGAAGGCCGGACAAGATAAGCATAACTATGTTGGAGCTAATTCTGTGGAACGAGGTATGTTCTCGGCTGCCTATACATTTCAGACGAAAGGTACGTACCACATTATTGTGCATGTGAAAACTGACGAACTACATGAGCACATAGAACACACGTTAGTCATACAATAAATGGTGCCTAACCTCCAACGAAAATAGCTCGTACCTGGGGTAGGCACTTCTTTACATTACTTTATAATTGATTGATAGATCTTATCCTCTAACTCATAATCATAGTCCGCTGCGTTCAAGTTATCTAATGGGTTGACCAATTCCCAGTCAATTGTGTTCTCTAATCCTTTTTCAATAGATACTATCTCATGAAATCCTAATTCATTACGAATCTTATCTGATGATAATGTCAAATCCTGCTCCGGGTTTATATCCACCTGCAATAAGCCCTCTTTCACAATAATAATCTCACCTGACCATTTTCCGTAGGCTTCACTAATATAGTGGACCCACTGCAGCTCTGTATATGCCTCGTTCTCAGCAACGTTATATATGCGATTGGTAGCCTTCTCATTCGTAATTGCAAGAACAATAGCATGCGCTACATTTTCGACATACCCTCGACACGTTTGCCAGTTAGCTATCTTTTCATCTAGTAAAATATACGGTCGCTTATCTATCATACGCTTCAAATATTGATAAGGACGATATTGCCTATCAAAAGGACCATGTACCATCGGGAGACGCAATATGGTTGCCGGTAGATCTGAATTACTTATAAATGCTTTCTCAACAAGAATTTTATCATAATCGTACATAATATTACCTTGTTGAAAATGGGCTCGAAATGGGTATAGTTTCGTCCGAAGAGGACCGTCTTCGGATGTGGGTGTTTCTACTATTTGACCTGACTCAAATCCTGTTAATCTACCAAATGTTTGGTATACATCCGCACTGCTGATGGCCACCACCCTTTTCGCGATGCCTTGAAACGTTTTACTGACAAGCAAAGCATCTTCTTCCGTTAATGGAAGCATATCAAGAACTACATCTGGCTTGATTGTTTCAAATTCTTTGCGATACTCCCCTAGTTTATAACGATCTCCATAGATATGATGAATCGACTGTGGGATATTTTGATTCGTTTCTCCACGATGAAATACATATAGCTCATGACCTTGTTGAGCAAGCTGCGACACAACATAAGAACCTATAAACCTTGTACCACCTAATACAAGAATCCGCATTTTTTAACCTCTCTTTCATTATGTTAGTGTTATCCATACCTTATTCACTTTTCGGTAGGCGTATTACTAAATAAATGGTGCAAGCCCCACTTAAAAGAGTACCAGTCCCAGCTCGGATAAAGTTTAGATTGCAAGCATACAGTAACTTCGAAAAGATACAAGACTCAACAACTTTTTGTACAACATACATAAGTTACAGGCTTGCACGTCACACCAAACTTTCTATTACTTTATCACTGTAAACCTTTCTAATGATAAAATAATAAATGAATTGGAAGACCAAATATAGCATACTTACTAGTAGGTTATATTGAAGCGGCTCTATATTACTTCCTTCTCTAGTGAATGCGTAAATATACAATAAGGAAAGGCTTGCACCTAATACAACAGGAGTGAAGAACACGATTCCGAGCTCCTGATTAATTGTTTTTCTTATTTCTCTGTCCCGTATTCCAATCCCTGATAGTTGTTTGTATTTTAACTTTTCATCGTCCATTTCAGAAAACAGCTTAAAGGATAACATAATACTAGCAGCTATGAAAAAAAATATCCCTAAAAATGCGGATATAAAAAGCAGCATGGAGCTTCCTTGTTTTTGTGTGAGATAGTGTTCCATTCTAGATTGGACGTGGAAAAAATCTTCCTCTGTTTCACCAAACGCAGCAACGAATTCATTGGGAGGGGTAGTTTGATTATACTCACTAAACTCCTCATTTAATCTATTAACTACAAGCTGTGTTTGTCTCCAATCTTCAAAGTTCAACAGATGTACATATTGTACGGCTGTACTTTCAGAATTCCTTTTCAATTCTTTATAATCATTCGTATTAACAACAATAATATCAGCCCACAACGTATGAAGCCTGTTAAAATACAATTTGTTGATAGATTCTTCGTACTGAAGCGTTACATGTTTGTTACGAGTTTTCAATGTAAGATTCACTAATGCATTTTCATCGTTTTCTATCGGTACTTGATTGAGCAATACATAATGACCCGACTCCACATGATACGTACTTCCTGTTAAATGATTTAGATGATCAACAGATATCGCTTTTCTTGATATTTGTTGCTCTACATCTCGATATATCATCTTTACTTCCATTACCTCTAAGGTTTTGTGTTCTGACAAACTTGTCTCGCCACTATTCAAAATCGCTTTCAATTCCGCTTCCGGCATATTATTTTTATCACTGAGCTGAATAAATGCCACATGGTAAGGATGTGACTCTATCGCTAATTTTTCTGCACTAGATAAAAAATAAAACATCGCCCCACAGTAAAAGGTCGTCACCATAACCATAATTGTTGATGCAAAGAGAATCTTTTTCGTTTGTTTAAACCGATAGTCGAGACTTGTAATGAACCGCAAATGTTTATAATAAAATGCTTTATTCTTTTTCGAATGCTTTAATAGAAATCCACCTACTTGAGAGATGGTCAAATATACTCCCACTAAGCAAATGATAGTAGTAATTAATAAAAACTTCGTAGTAACCTCCTCATTACTCGCAAATTTAAAGCATAAGGACACTGTTGAAGCTATAATACTGATAATACCTACTAATGCTAAAATAGGATTTGATATTTTATTCTTAGATGGTGTATGTATTCCCTTTAGTAATTGCAACGGCTGAAATCTATAGGCCGTTATAATACTGAATAAAATTGCTATGAGAAAAATAGTAAAAAAAGTACCTAACGTCACAACGTAGCTTTCGGGTGGAATCATAAACTCGATGCCAGTTACCTGTATGACTTTTAAAACTAGTAAAAAGAAAATTCTTGAAAAAATAGCTCCACATAGTATGCCGGCTAATATAGAGGCTATAGCAATCAGCCCATTTTCAAGGGCTATTATTCTTACAATTTGCTTATTAGGCATCCCTAAAGACATAAAGAGACCAAACTCATATTGTCTTGATTTTATAAAAGACGAATACGCATAGCTAATAAAGACAACTGAAAAAATGACGAGTGCTACCGTTGGGACAATGAGATTATTCATAATATTTGCTGCCACTTGAGGATTATTTATTAGTTCATCATTTAAAAGCAAGGTGGAGTACATAAAAAAAATCATGACTGTGAAGCTACTACAGACAAAATAGGATACATATCGTCTTAAGTGAAATGTAAAGTTTTTCAAAGCGATATCTTTAAATGTCATTTCGCTCACCTCCTAGAACCGTCAGACAGTCCAGGATACTATCAAAGAATTCTCGTCTATCTCCTTTTCTAATAAGCTCCATATGTATTTGGCCATCTTTTATAAAAATAACCTTGTTACAGTAACTGGCCGTAAATGCATCATGAGTCACCACGACGATTGTACTGTCCCTTTCGTTATTCATTTTCGATAAACAATTCATGACATCTCTTGCTGACTTTGAATCTAAGTTACCTGTTGGTTCATCTGCAAACACAATGTGAGGATCATTGACAATTGCCCTCGACACTGCTGTTCTTTGCTGCTGTCCCCCCGACACATTATAAGGATATTTGTTGGCAATTCTCTCAATATCAAAGGTAGCCATTATGTCCTTTACTTTTTTCTCCATTTCATCTACCGGTCTACCATCCATAATTAACGGTAGCATTATATTTTCCTTCAAAGTAAGACTTGGTAACAGATTGAATTCTTGAAATACAAACCCCAAGTTCTTTCTTCTAAATTGCGCTAACTGATCACGATTCATATCACTTAATTTCTTATCAGAAATCTTCACCCATCCTGATGTCGGACGGTCTATACCGTTTAGTATGTTAAGTAGCGTTGTTTTTCCACTTCCAGATGGTCCCATTATGGCGATAAATTCGCCTCTATTCACTTTAAGACTTAGACTATTTAGGGCTTTTGTAGAGGCTGTCTCATTCGTTCCTTCATATACTTTAATTAAGTTGATAGCTTTTAACACACACATATTAGTCCCTCCTTTGCTCTTATATTTGTAGCTTAGCCCATTCGCCTCACAGCTGCCCTCTTCGAATATTAATACAACCTTACAGTTTTGTAATATATGTAACTATCACCTCTGTACCCTCTTGCAGCTTGGAAGTAATGCTGATTTCATGATCTAACTTCCTTGCAATTTCCTTACACATATAAAGGCCAATCCCCGTTGAATCTCTATACTTCCTTCCATTATCTCCTGTGAAAAAAGGTTCAAATACTCTATTAAGATCATATGCAGGGATTCCGATGCCTTCGTCTTTTATGGAGAGCACTGTATGACCTTCCTTATATGTAATATTTATATAGAGCTTTTTAGTGTTTCCTGGTTCTTTGGAATATTTCATAGCATTTGAAATAACTTGATCAAGCATAAGTTCATTCCATTTGCTATCGGAGAGCACTTTCATTTCCTCTGCCTCATGAGATAACTCCGGAAAAACATCACTAGCAATAAATTGCCTTTTTCGAGAATGAAGTAATTTTTTAATAGATGAAACTAAATCCACTGGTTCTGGCTCATAATCCTTTTCAAAATCTTCAAGTCTAATTAAAGTCAAAACCTGCTCTATACTATCATGGAGTCTTTTGTTTTCTTGTTTAATATTGTCTAATGCTTGATACGGATCACTTTTTTCTAGACTGCACTTCTGTATAATTAAATCCACCACTGAAATAGGGGTCTTAAGATTATGAATCCATTGAGATAAAAAGTATCTTTGGTTTCTGTGCTTTGCTATGATCTGGTTCACGACTGAAGCTTGCCTTTGGACAGCTGATGTTTTTATGTTAGTAATGAGTTTTTGTTCAGCTGTTACAGGATGAAGGTTGTGATGAATGTTCTCCTGAACATTTTGAAGGCTACGATGAAAGCTATAATATTTAATCCATTCGCTAATCAGCAATAATATTAATAAAAATCCACTCAACACGATTGGATACATTACTTCCTTTCTAGTTCCTTGCTCCAAATTAAAAAACAATATTAATAAGCTACTATTTAACATAAATA
The DNA here is from genome assembly GCF_003944835.1 of Bacillus sp. HMF5848. GTDB lineage: Bacteria > Bacillota > Bacilli > Bacillales > HMF5848 > HMF5848. The sequence goes on along the minus strand of NZ_RWIV01000001.1, from coordinate 822,581 downwards.
CGCCGATAATATTTATTCGATCTTTAATGAAGTTCGTGAATAATGTACTATTCATCTTTACCACCTGTTAATGCAGCTGTGTCAAAATAATATCCTGCACCTCTTTTAGTTTTTATCGCGTCATGAATACCTATGAGGGCTAACTTGCCTTTTAAACGAGTAATGTTCACCGTTAGGGCATTATCCCCTGCTATAAAACTTTCATCCCACATTTCTTCTAGTAGGTCTTCTCTAGAAACAACGCTATCTCTACTGTCAAAGAGTTTTTTCATAAGCTTGAGCTCTGTTTTCGTTAGTTCCTGTCCCTGTTCCTTGTAGTACATCTTAAAGCTTTTTTCATCTATATAAAACGAGTGAATCTTTACGTTAGTTTCCTGTGCGTATTCTCCGTAAACCCTTCTTATAGTGGATTTAATCTTAGTGAGTACAATTTCAAGGCTAAAGGGCTTAACGATATAATCATCAGCACCTAGCTCCATACCCATGATTTGATCCATCTCACCATTTCTAGCAGAAATAAATATAATAGGCACTCTACTTTCTCTTCTAATTGTCTTACAAATATAAAAACCATCATAATATGGTATATTGATATCTAGCAGTACTAAATCAGGGTTTACCTCCCTAAATTCCTTTACTATATCTCTAAAGTTATTAGGTATGTATACTTCATAATCATATTTTTCGAGACTTTCTTTGAGCAAATCACAGAGGAAACTATCATCCTCAATAATCATGATTCGATACATGAATACTCCTCCTTTCTTGCTATATGTAAATATTATACTTACATACGTGAAACCCTTTTAAAAACTAAGCACTGTTAAACTTTGTTGTTGATTTTCGCTACATTGCGCTCGCTTTCCGCGGGGTGGCCGTGAGCCTCCTCTGCGCTTTGCGCATGCGGGGTCTCACGCCTGCCACTACATCCCGCAGGAGTCTCGCGCATTTCGCTACTATCAACAATATTCAACAATCAACACTCATCTTTAACAGAGCCAAAAACTAAAAAATGGTGCCTGCCCATCTGCATTTAAATGCAACAGGAAACACCAAATGTACACTTAGCTACGCACTCAGCAAGTATTTTTTATTAGAAATGTACACATTACCCTTTTATATCGTTCGTATCGTTTGGTTTAAGAGCTATGTTTGTTCTTCCATTAAACAACCTCATGTAAGTCATAACACCGATAGTGGTAAAAAGTATGTCAGTCCCCACTCGGATTAGCAAATCGAACTCGAATGCAATTATTGTAAAGAGAAAAACATGATTCATCAACCAATTTAAGCCAAAGATGATAACTCCAAAATACAACCCGTGATACACTATTGATTTTCCTTTGCTTGTTATTTGCATAATAAAAAAGAAAATTCCTACCCACAATCCAAGGCCAAGTGTCCAAAAAAACGTTCCTGTCGGATTCAAGTCAAATGCAGAACTGATATGTAGTACGGTATAAGCAAAGTACCTGCCGACAAAATAAAAAATGGCTATGATAAAAATTACTAAAACACTTTGGCTATTGCTTTTTTGAGCTTGGTCAGTTCCCACTACCATGCCTAACAAAGTACCAGATAGTACAAAGGAAAGAAAATCTGGCAGACCCATTAAAAATTCTGCCAAGACAGTGGAATTAAATAATAGCGTTGATTCAAACATCCCAATAAAATACAATCCGCCTATGGAAAGGCCATACAAAAAGCCTTTCTTCAGTTTTTTACCGGGAAGACTTTTTTCAACAAATACAAAAATGATAGTAAATATGCTAAATGTTAAAACTTCCCACACTAAAAGCGCAGGTATCAGCAAATCTCTGTTTACAAATATACTTGGTTCACCTAATGATATATTTGCAGATTCTATCGGAGAGATGGTATGCAAAATAATATTTGAGACAATACTTACTATAATAATTAGGACTACTTTCCACCAATCTCTAAATAACACTGCCACCTAATTTTCCTCCTTAACTAGCAATCTATATTTTTGAATTTAAATTAGGGTAAATATTCTTATAGTTATAGGGAGCAAACAACTGACCACTAAGTGATAGCACCACTGTATTAAATAGGGATAGGATCATGGTCATAATTTACGTCTCTATTTAAGGTCTTTTTCCAGTATTTGAAGAAGCTTAGGTATGATTTTAAATGGCGCAGGGGCCGCTGTGACCTGACTTACAGTACCAGCAGAAATGATATCTAGTTGTGGGCAATAAAAGAGCCAAGATCCTACAGCACCGGTGTGTCCAATAACTTCAGGCATCGGGTGAAATGGCGTAAAAAAACGAGGCAGCTTAAAACGCATCATACCGAGACCATATTGTATCGGCCAGCCAGGGGCCAACAGACTAAAACCAAACCCAAATGTCTGCCACATTCCAAGCATTAAATCTAAGGTTTCTCGTTTATCAAACACTTTGCCGTCAAGAAGAGCCCTCATAAACACGATTAAATCTTTAACTGTACTATTTAAATCTCCGAAAGCACGCATAGCTAGTGGTTTGTTGTCAAAAGGTGTGTCTTGAATCCAAGCTGTTGCAACAGAACTCAAGGGTTCCTGTGGTTTAGAACCTGGAAGAAAAGTATGTTCTAAATGTAAAGGTTGAAAAATCAGCTCGTTATAGACAGCTTCTATCGATTTATTTGTCGCCACTTCAATAATAGCAATTAACATTTGAAAGTTCGTATCTGAATAACGTATGCGATACTTTTTGTTGCTTAAGTTTTGTGGTGGGAAAAGTGGCTTATTCACCTTCCTGACAATTTCAAGTGTGTCCTCAAGAGACCAAGCCTTATCACTACCTTCAAGCACCTGGTCAACTAGTGTTTGTTCACCCTTCACCTTTATCTCAAGATAATCTGGAATTCCAGAGGAATGACTCAATAAATGTCTTATCGTTAATAAATCATAATAATCTTTTCCATTTATTACATGTACCCCTTTTAACAGATTCTCCGGGAGATAATCAATAACAAAATCATCAATGGAAAGCAGCTCCATTTCATGTAGTTTAAGTATGGACGAAGCGATGTAGAGTTTTGTCACACTAGCAATCCAAAATGGCGTATTAATTTCCATCGGTGTTCCATCAGGGTTTGCAATGCCTCTAGCTCCACTCCAGCTGAATGAATTATCTCTACTTTCCACAGTCATAATTGCATGTCTGACACCTTTCATGCCCATTAGCTGCTCCAATAAGCCCTCAAGTTCCTTTTTTTGAGTATTACTGATTGTTTGTGTTTGAAGTGGACTAATTGACATTTCCAACACCTCCGATTTTTGATAATATGTTTGGTTTATGCGATTTTGTCTTCATTTACGCCTTGTTATGAACCAATAGCCATTTGAATGTGTGGGGTCTCATGTGATGAACAGTGTTTTACACCTTGATTCACCGTTATTGCATCGGTTAGTAATATAAGTAATATATTCTAAATTGTACCATTCAAACCATTGCTCTTTCTACAACATTTTAAAGGGGTCAGTCCCACTGGCGTTGCATAATAGTATAATAATTGAATAAATGTTTAAATTTTACAAACAATCGTCGGGTTATAGAGAAAAAAAGTGAGCGTGGTCTCGTGTGACCTCGTTCCCTTTTTTTTTACTTTTTTAATAGTTCCCTAATTTTCTTTCTGCAGTTTTGTTCTTTTTTACTTTCTGCTCTTTCACCATAGCCACGTTCCCAAACGATATGTTTTTCTTGTTAGGAATGGGAACTTTTTGTCTACCTCTAGATGTTTTCTTAGGCTTCTTTCGTAAAGACTTTTTAAATTGACATACAGGTTTATAGAGGTAAGTCTGCAATAGTCTGAAAAATTCCCAAGATGTTTTTTTAGACTGTGTTTCTAACTTAACTATTAGCGATAAAGCGTATGCAATAAGGGCCAGGAACATCTGATTCCAAATGCCTTGCGGCTTTGTACTCCAAATTTTTGTGAAGCGTAAATGCTGCTTAGTCCATTTGAAAAACAGCTCAATGATCCAACGGTTGCGGTATATATCCATAATATCTTCAGCAGTCAAATCGAATCTACTAGTTAAAATTCTGTACACACGGCTCTCTTCATCCACGAACTCTATGTATCTAACAGGATCCTTGGAAATGCCATATTCAACTTTAGCATCTCGAATGACAGAAGGATGGGTTATTTCATACTCTTCTAATGTGAAAACACGTAGAGATTTTGATAAGCGAGCTACAAATGAAATGTTTCTCTTTTGCCAATCCATCAAATTGTTTTTAGAAGGATACGCTCTATCCACAACATATGTGGCGTCACTTTCCTCAAATAAGATGTTTGTTTCCACATCGCCGACCGTACCTGTTGATGGAATGATTTTATCGGGATAAGCCACGTCTGGTGAAGCAACGACAAGCCTAGTGTGCATCTTTACCGCATGATAATCCTTAGAAATATAGGCCCAATCACATAATTGTTTTGGCAAGCGTAACTCCGTAGAATCAACTATGTTGAGACGACCAATACCATGTGGCATTCCTTTATATTCTTCTGTCAGTATTTTCACTTTGTTGATTATTTTCTCGAATACTGTTTGCACCCACTCCGTCGGCAAATCGTTGATTCGCCTACTCAATTGTGAACTACTAATATCTTGAATTCCAATTTCTTCGCGAAGTTTTGGATAGGCGCCTAACTTCTCTGTCATATGTTCGTAAGAACTCCATTGATCTAATTGAGCAGCTACGAAAATTTTGAGTAAGGCTTTCGTCGTGAGTTTAGTTTTAGCATAATCAATGAGTGGGCAGTCAAAATCCTCTAAAGGTAATTTAGAAAGACATTGACAAATAAGCATTTCTCGCCCTATACTTTTATTTATCATTGGTGAAACTCCTTTGTAGAAGACTTGTTTGTTTAGGGAACATAACAAGGTCAACAACTTCTACAATAGGAGTTTTTTTCTTTTTAGTAAACACTTTTATTTTACTTAAATTCCCTTTTAAGGTTTAAATTTCAAGATGTGCAACGCCAGTGGGTCAGTCCCCCGCTAGGATAAAGTAGCAAAGTGATAGCAAGTGATAGTAAGTGATAGCAAAAATCCCCCGAACTAATAGTTCGGGGGATAATAAATTAGAAAAACAGCTCTATCATCGATACAGGACAACGTGTCCATGTATGCGACAACACCCAGGGTGCTGGTCGTTTATAACATTCTTTCTTAAGATCCTTTTTTCATAAAACAGACATTATCAAAACTTGCTAGCTGGTAGGAAACTTGAAACTGATTAAATACATGAGTTGATTTTTGAGAGTTACACCATTTCAGTGATCCCGTGCCATTAACAATCTCCAAAGTTACCAAGTAATGCACGTACTTCATCTGTTGATTTCGTGTTCATCAATTGATTTCTTAATTCAGCTGCTCCTGGAAATCCTTTAACATAAATTTTGAAAAAGCGATGAAGCCCTGTGATGGAACGTGGTACTTCTTCCGCAAATTGATCTTGAAGATCAAGCTGCAGTCTTAAGAGATCAAGGTATTCTTTACTACTATGCTCTTTTGGTTCTTTTTCAAAAGCAAATGGATTTTTAAAAATACCTCTCCCAATCATAACGCCATCAATACCATATTGTTCAGCAAGTTGCAGCCCAACTTGACGGTCTGGAATGTCTCCGTTTATTGTTAGTAGCGTATTTGGTGCGATACGGTCACGTAACGTTTTGATTTCCGGAATGAGCTCCCAATGCGCATCCACTTCGCTCATTTCCTTTCTTGTACGTAAATGAATAGAAAGGTTCGCAATATCCTGATTTAAAATATGCGTTAGCCATGCCTCCCACTCCTGAACCTCGTTATAACCAAGACGTGTTTTCACGCTGACAGGCAGTCCGCCCGCTTTTGCTGCTTGAATAAGTTCTGCCGCCAACTCTGGACGAAGAATAAGGCCACTACCTTTCCCTCTCGATGCCACATTCGGTACAGGGCAGCCCATATTAATATCGATGCCTTTAAATCCTAGCTCTGCCATGCCAATACTCATTTGACGGAAGTATTCAGGATTATCCCCCCAAATATGCGCCACCATTGGTTGTTCATCTTCTGTAAAAGTCAAACGACCACGCACACTTTTCATGCCCTCTGGATGACAATAGCTATCCGAGTTAGTAAACTCTGTGAAAAACACATCCGGCCGACCAGCTTTACTTACTACGTGACGAAACACTACATCTGTCACATCTTCCATTGGTGCTAGTACAAAAAATGGTCGTGGTAAATCACGCCAAAAATTATCTATCATGTCAAACTCAAATCCTCTCACTATGGATACAACTTAAAATTTCCGGTCAAAAATATAAAGCCCAGCGCTCCAGTTATTTTCCATTTATATCATGCTGATTAACTTGTTGTCACACACAAGTCATTTAGTCATTTAAAATTTTGAAATCAACATTGTTTATTTTACCGAAAATCGGTCCTAAATGGTACTTTTATAAACAAGAAAGATTTAGCAGCTGCCAAATGAAAAAGGGGCCAGTCCCCTGCTAGGATAACGTAGCAAAGTGCTAGCAACAACTAGCTTTTTCATCTTTTGAAAGAGCTCCTTTAATACATACCTATGAGTAAAACAAAAAAACGAACAAATATCATCTAAACAATGTTTGATGAGATATTTGCTCAGTCATTTTTTCCAATCTTATTTTTTCTCGTCACATCGTTATGAGTTTTAGAGGGACTTCGTGCTCTGCTTATTAACTATCCAACACTCTTATACCTAACTGTCTTCTTCTTCGTCTCACTTAAAAGATCCTTTATATCATTTCCAGATGGATTTTGGAACACCTTAAGTTCAAATTCATGCACGACCGCTAATAAATGGTCAAATATATCTGATTGAATAGATTCATACACGTCCCATTTGATGTCATTTGTAAAGGCATAAATTTCAATGGGCAATCCATGCTCACTTGGAGGCAGCTGGCGAACCAATAATGTCATGTTCTGATTAATACCTGGATGATGTTTGAGATATTGGTTAATATATGTTCGAAATACTCCTATATTAGTAAGAGATCTTCCATTGACACGGTTTTCCTCGTACTTTTCAAACTTCGTATTGTAATCAGCGATTTCTTTTTCTGTATCAGTAATAACATCTTTTAGATAGTGTATCTGTTTATACTTCTCTAACATCGTCTCCGTACATAACGTGATACTGTTCGTGTCAATTAGAATAGAGCGCTTGATACGCCTTCCACCTGAACTCTCCATCCCTCTCCAGTTAATAAAAGAGTCGGAGATGAGAGCATAACTTGGCACGCTCGTAATCGTTTTATCAAAGTTTTGAACCGATACGGTATTTAATGATATATCTATTATGTTACCATTCGCACCATACTTAGGCATTTCAATCCAATCGCCAACCCGAACCATATCATTGGCTGCTAACTGGATGCCTGCCACAAGTCCTAGCAGAGAATCTCTAAACACTAACATGAGAACAGCTGAAAGAGCACCGATCCCACTCAAAAGGATAAGAGGATTCTCCCCCATCAGATTGGAGATTACTAGAATCCCTCCTAGAATCATCACAACGATGTTCACCACCTGAATATAACCCTTGATCGGTTTAATTTTTGATATGTCGTATGTTTGATAAATATCATTTACGGTTGTTAATAGAGCAGAAACCACCATTAACCCGACAACAAGAATATAGGTGACAGCTCCCTTCTCTATCACCATTTGATAGGCAGGTAAAGTAGCTGAAAAATAATACATGATAATCGCAGGCACGATATGGGATAGCTTATCAAACACCTTTCTCTTCAATACTATCGAAGCTCTTGGAAACTTACTTTGGGTGACGTAATGGGTGATAAGCCTGATTACCACCTTTTTTGAAAGTATATTGGCAATGATACATATGATTCCTATTAGCAACACCATAATGGAAAGAGCAAGATATTTGGCTATAGTCGGAGTTATGTCCCATCCGATTAATAAACTTTGTATAGCTTCCATCTCTTATCAGCCCCCTTCTATTTATCTCTAGACAATTTGACAAAAAAATAAGTAACGAATCATACTCGTCACTTGTCCCATTAACCTTTTCTTAAGTTATATGATGATAGTTGTCCAAATATAACCATGTGTGAGGAAAATTAGAGAGGGGCTTGTCGTTATTACCGTTCGGTCGTGAAATATTCGATCACATATTTCATGAGAGATTTAAATTGCGTATAAAAATCTCAGAGTTTGTGGCTCTGAGATTTTTCGCGAATGTGGATGTGTGAGTCGAAATTAGTTTCGTTTTCTCTCTAAATTTATAAGAGTTTAATCATTGTGGTATCATTTGTGCTACACACTCCAAATGTCACGAATGTTGCTCACAGATAGAATGGTGTAGTGGGGTTTACCGGCTAGAACTAGACTTTTATTCAAAAAGTTCCCTTTAAAAAGCAATTTTCTATTGAATAGTATCGGTGTACTGCGCAGCAAGGGGCATTGTTTAGTTAATAGGAGATGACCACAACCGAAAGCCCCCTTGTTCAACTATTAGATACCTTAGTACATGTTTTCAAAAAAAAGCCTAACTCATTAACTCCGTTTGTGTAGTAACAAGTACAAAAGTGGACCGAAAGAACCGAGTGTAAGTGTAATTAAAGCCCATGGCCAGAAAGAGCGATTCGTTTTCTTCGCATCATACCACATCCACACAAGCACTAAAATTAGCGCGATAAACAAATCGAAGAATACTTGCATGGAAGCATAATTGCTAAATGCCTGAGAAAAAATACCCAGAAAACCATGATGATAAACGGAAAGACCTGTCAAAATAGAAAATAATACGATCACTAAAACGAGTAAAGCTTTTGGTATTAGCATCACATTTGGGAATTTGTTACGATCCTTCGCATTATACTTTTTTCCATCCCTCTCACTTACCAACTCCATCATCCCTTTCGTAAAAGTGTAGCATTTGTTACACCTTTAATGTAGCGCTCGCTACACTTTTTGTCAATAAAAATGTAGCGAGCGCTACACCTGAAACGACTGAGAATTCACTTCATTATTGCTTCAATATAAAAATGTAGATTATACTACAGAAAAAGGCAGTAAGGAGTTTTATATGAAAAAAGGAGAAAAAAAAAGACATGAAATTATAGAAAAAACTGCTGACTATATTCTATTAAATGGTCTGCAAGCGGCTAGTCTACGTAACCTTGCAAAAGCAGCTGAAACAAGTGACAGAATGCTTCTTCATTATTTTAATGACAAAGCGGAATTACTTACGGCAGTTCTATCCTTTATTTCAAAAAGGCTGGTTCATATGCTGCACAATACAGAGATGGAGAAACTCTCATTCCAAAACCTAGTTCCCTATCTATATAAGTTGATGCAAGATCCCCAAGTACGTCCATATATGAAACTGTACATTGAATTAATTGCTGTTGCATCAAAGGGTAGTGACCCCTTCAACTCCGTAGCAAAGGAAATCTTGGATATCTTTTATGAATTTTACATAGAAGTAATTCAAGTGGAAGAAGGAGAAAATAAAGAACAAATGGCTGCTCTTGCCCTTGTTACAATTGAGGGCATTGCTCTTTTAGATGCACTGGGTGATGATGTACGTATAAAGAAAGCCATTGACGCAATTAATAGTGGATACTTTTAGAGGAAATACACTTAGAAGTGACCAAAGCAACCTCCTAATGTGGTTGCTTTTTATTCAATATAACTATTTCGTTAGTACAATCTTTCACAAAGTCTTCTAAAAATAAATATCCTTGCTGCGCAGTAAACAGTCTTATACGACAAAACGATCACCCTAAAAAAGTGATCGTTTATATAAATGGATATAGTTAAGAGTCTTCTTGTACTACTCAGCAAAAGAGCCAGTTAGAATCACGGGCGGTTCTTCAACATAAGCCTCCGTTCGCTAAAAATAATTCTTAGGTGTTCTTTCAATACTATTAGCACAAGAACCAAACCACCAGAGATTCCAACTTTCTTTTTTAATCTATCTCTACTTAGCTTTCCAATAAATTGACCTATAATTGGCTATCAAAAGGTTATAATGCCCATACATACTATTGAAAATAAAAGAGATACATCTAACTAACACCTACTGCTAAAGCATCTATACTTGTTGTTAAAGAAAGGTATATTTTGTCCCCAATTAACCAAATTTTCTTACTTAAATAGGTTGCCATGTGCTTATTGAGTGGGTCTCTGGATCCCATGTTGCATAAAACCCTTATAAGCAAGAAAAGACTTTACCTTACTGATAGTAAAGCCTCTTAGTTTACTATACTGCTTTTCATGAAAGATTTAATTTTTCAAAGCTTTGATCCTGAACTATAGGCTGCTTCGAATAAAAAGCCAGATAAAGAGCCGGTAAAACCGTTAATGTTATGAAAAGACATACCGCCATACCGGTAATCGTAACTAAACCAAAACTGGATAAACCTGGGTGATTAATGAATGTTAAGCTACCAAATCCAATAAAAGTAGTCACGGTAGTGATTACAATAGCTTTTCCTGTTGTTGACAATATATAGGGTATGCCTTGATCAGGAGACGTTTTAATACGGTGCAGTAAGTGTACTGCACTATCTACTCCGATACCTATAACAACAGGAAAAGCGATAATACTAAATATATTCAATTCTGCCCCAATAATAGGTAGTATTCCTAGTGTTAGATATATGGTAATAAGTAGAGAAATGGTGATAATTAGAGCATCTCGTACTGTTTTAAATAATAGAATGAGAATGACGAATAGCACTAAGATACTAACTAAGCTAATATTGATCATGTCTTTCTTTGCATATACGGTTACTTCATTCATGATTGCAGGCATTCCTACAGGACTTCTACCTGAATATTCCTCTACTAGACTCTTAATCTGTTCATAATTTTCTTTCTTCCAAATATTAGTTTCTGGAATAACCTCAACACTTAACTTTCCTTCTTTTCCAATAAAATTTCTTTTAATCCCCTCTGGTAAATCATGTATTTTAAGTACTTTTGTACTTAGCTTAAATTCATTTAAATTGATTTCAGAAGAGCGCTCCTTCAATATATCCATAATAACTTCAGGATGGTCACTTTGTAATCCTGCAATTAAAAACTCTATTTGGTCTATTATCTTAGGTTCAATATTTGTTAATCCTTTCACTCGATTTAGAGTAGTGATTAACTCTTCCGGAGATGGCGCTATTTGCGGATTAGCTTCTGTAGTTAAACTACTATTCCACTTTTGTATGACTGACAATTTATACGATTGATCTTCTGGCAAATAATCTAGAATCGATTGAACTTCTTTAACTTCTTCTCTATCTTTTAATTTGGAAACGGCATTTTGTAGTTCCGTAATATTATCAACCATGAATAATAAAGAGGTCGGATTATAGTCAAATTTCTCTTCAACCACTTCTATCCATTGTAAACTTTCCATATTTTCTGGATAAAGCATAGACATATCTGTTTCAATTTTTGAACTGTACACATTACTGATTACTAAAGCAACCAATATTCCGACAATAACTAAAACCCATCGACTTCTCTTCTCAACAACTTCCCCCACTCTGTTTAAAATAGCTAACCGATTTGATTTGAGATTCTTCTTAACCAGCTTTCCTTTGTTGTCTATAGCAACAATTGATGCTGGAATAATCAAAAGCATGGTTATGCCAAGTAACAGAATACCTACTCCCGATATAACCCCCATTTGTGTAAATGCTTTAAACTCTGCAAAGTAAAAGGTTATAAATACACTCGCTGTTGTAAAAGCACCCACAATAATTCCTGGCCCAGTTTTTTTAACAGCGAGGATAACGGCTTCTTTCACACTATGAGTATTCTTTTCTTCTAAATATCTTGATAAAATGTGCACTCCAAAATCTATACCTAATCCAAGTAGTATTACTGCAAAACTAATAGAAAACATGTTTAATTTTTTATACACCAAATAGGCAAAAGTCGTAGATAGCATTGCACCTAAAAGTAAGGGATATCCTGTGGCAAGTGGAAGAGTTATTCGTCTAAAGGAAAAGATCACGAAAACGATAATTAGAATAAAGGTCAGAAGGGCTGTTGATGTAAATCCTTGAAACATAGCCTCATCAGCTTCGTAGTCCTGCACGAATGCTCCTCCCGTAATTCCAACCTTGATAGCATAATCCCCCTCTTTCAACGTTTCTTCTATCGCTTTTTCTAAACTAGTAAAAAAGTTTGTACGAGCTTCAACTATATTATCCATGCTTAAACTAGGCTTAATCATCATTAGATACGTTGAATGATCTTCAGATACAATAAATTGACTTTTACTTGAAACATCTATGGAACTCCCCCACAAAAGAGTTAAAAAAAGGTCCTCTATTTTACTTTCTGGAAGTTTTTCATTAGTAAACATAAGTGTAGTAAATGAATCATAAAACGTAATTTTTTTCTTATCATCATCTAACTGATTGTACCGCTCTAAAAATAATTGGCTAAGTGAATGAAGATCTTTTTTACGTAAAAACTGCGATAACAAGCTATTAGGGTTATTTAATTCACTTTCTAACTCTTCATACAAGTCTTTATCCAAAAATAAATGACTATAATTTTCCAAGTCCTCTAAGTTAATCTTGTATAAAGCATTATGAACAGTTTTATCAGATTCAATCTTGTTATAAAGACTTTCTAAAAACTGTTCGCTATTGTAGGAGTTCCCCTGAACGACGACCATCACATTCTCTTGTGATTCAAAGTACTGCTCAAATTCTTTACTAGCTTGCAAACTAGCGCTTGACTCTGGCAGCATCCCTTCCATATTTGAGTCCATACCTAGATTTTTAGAAATCAATAGTGTCACAACGAATAAAATTAAACTTAAAATCAATATATGCTTATACTTTCTGATCGTTAAATTAGCCAGATATTGAAACATGTTTATCACCATCCATATCGCTAGTTAACAAGAATTTTTTTGATAATGACTTTTACTTCTTCCTTAATGACATCAATGTGATCGGGGTAGTTATATAGAAAAGCACTTTCAACCAATTCATGTATAATATGAGTAATGATTTTCGCATATAAATAGGGCTCTTTCGGTTGAATAAGTCCTCTCTTCATTGCGGCTTTCAACCATTGTTCGATTAAGTTAATTTGAAAGAACTCTTCCTCAATGCTTTTTGAAAAGTTCATCATCTCTAGGATATCTGCATCATGCAATAATTTAACGGTCTTAGGATCCTGTTCCATATGATGAACGAGTGAATCGATAATTAAATCAATGTCTTCTAGTTTTGGGTTCTCAAACTCTAACATACTTATAAAATACTTAAAAACATTCAACTCTTTCCTTACTATTTGATAGAGCACCTCTTCTTTCGCTTCAAAGTACAAGTAGAATGTTCCTTGTGCTACTTCTGCTGACTCTACAATTTCCCTGACTGTTGTCTTATCAAATCCTTTTCTATAAAAAAGTTCCTTGGCACATTCCATTAACTTATTTTTTGTTTCTTCACTTTTTTTCATTTTGTTTTTCATTACAACACCTTCTTCCAAAATATGACTAGTCATCATATTTTTATATTAGAGCGACATTGACTGTAAAACAATGTATAAATCTATTGAAATCGTCAGTTTTCAAAAAAAAAAAAAAAACAGCCTTTAACAGCTGAGTTTTTACTCTATATTAATAATGGCACACTTCGTGTTGTACTAACATGCTTCGTTACTTTCCGTAGTGCTTTCCATAAGAAGATGAAAAAACATATGTATAATTGTAGAAGAATTTCATTTTAAGAGACGTGCACTTTTATTTGGAGTGGCGGGCTTAATACTAAGAGTCAAAACATTTGAACTTCTCCGCTCATAATCATGCCCGGAGCCTCCAAGTAAAGTGACACCAATCTTCCTGTATCACATTCAGAAAGCTTAGATTATGTGCGTAAAAGTTTCTAAAGCACTACATTTAAGAAGCGAACAACTTCACAATATCAAAAATCTTAATAGTAAAACATACCAGAAGACATCAAATTTGCGCTTATATTCTCCACAATTATGGAAATAGGTGTTGCGCAGTAATCGTCTACTACACAATACAATAGTTAATCTGAATTTTTTTACAGAAGACTGAAAAAGGTGCCAGTCTTCCGCCAGGATAAAGTATTAAAGCGCGAGCAATTGCAAAAAAGATGCCCGTCCCCCGGCACAGCAATACGTTTACTATACCGAGGAGCACTTGGCACGCGAAAAATTTTATTTATCTCTCTACTTAACACCTTTGATTCTCTCATTTAGTAGCTTAAACACATGCTGTAGGTCCTCTTTTGGAACTTTTTCATACATGTCACCAACACTTACTTCGTAATAGCAACTATTTTCTGTTGCGTCTCTTAGATTCCCTGTTAAACCTATCCCTGTTTCCTCATAAATATTAAGCAATATAGTTTCAAGTTTATCCTTTGGTAATGCAAAATGAACATGAAACATATTAGATACAGGTTGTACAGGCTTGGTCATTGTAGCCTCACACGTATTAAACATTTGTGCAAATTCTTTCGCTTGTTGATAGTACTGCTCCATTTTATATATCCGTTGTTCAAAATAATAATCAGCACTAATGATATAAGGATACAGACTAATTAAGTCTCCGCCATAACGTCTCTTCCAGACCTTTGATTCCTTTGTAAACTCTTTATTTCCAGCAAGAATTGCTCCGGCAATGCCACCAATCCCTTTGTAAAATGAAATGTAGACACTATCAAAGAGTGAGCAAACCTCAGCAGCCGTCTTTTGATAATGTGGGAGGATTTCATATAGACGAGCACCATCTAAATGAAGCTTAATACCATTCTCACGACAATACTCCGAAATAGAAACAAGCGTTTTATAATCTGGTAGCTGTCCACCGATCTCACGTTGAGGCAATTCTAGTAATAAACAGGCAATGTCTTCTTTTAGATTCACTACGTCTTCTAGCTGAATAACACTCTCTTGATCTGCTAATAGGATGGCTTCTATATGATGCAGCTCTTTTAAGCCATCTTCTTCATGAAGCTCTAAGTGACTCGTTGGATGATAGGCAACCTTTTTATTCCCTTTTTGATCACACCAAATTCTAAGCGCAATTTGCTGTGCAATTGTGCCACTAGGGAAAAACACAGCAGACTCTTTCCCTAAATAGTTTGCCGCCTTATCTTGGAAACCTTCTATGACTTGACCTTGGCCATACAGGTCACTTGCTAACTGGTCATCGATACTTTCAAATGCTTCCTTTAGGACTTGGATATTTCTAGGTCCATGTCCATTAAGTTGGTATTTAGACTGTTTATATGCTTCTAATATGGATTGACTGTCACTCATTATATGACTCCTTTCATATAGTACTATCTTTTTCTATAAAACTTCGAGTTCTGTCTTCAAAAACTTAGAAAAGAGGCATCAGCTCTTTGCGATAAAGAATCAAAATGTAAAGAAAACTGGTCGTATTGATCGATGCACTTACTTACTCTGATCATCTTCTATAGCTTGTCTGTCAGTGAGCATCATTCTGTCTGCTATAAAGGTACCCTTTTTGAATTTTTTCTGGATTCAAATCCCACGTTATCTTTGTCTACTATCCATTTTCTATAAATAAAAATTATGGCGAGTGTTATCATACCTATTCCCAGCATCCCTACTTCAGGACCAAAACTTGAGTTCGGTAAACCCACCCAAAATGAAGGTCCTTTTATTTCTGTTGCAATAAAAATCGAATACTCTTTAGGCATACCTGTTAACCCAAAAAATTTATACAAAAAGAAATTCCAAGAAAAATGTAATCCTATAGGTATCCAAAGATTTTCACGTATATAATACGTTAATGCTAGTAGTATACCAGCTAAAGTATGGGATAGTGGCACAACGTAAATCGCCCAAGTACCATACGCACTAAATGTATGCAGTAATCCAAACACAATAGAAGAAACAAGAATGGCATACAGTCTTCCCTTTGATTTTTCAAGATTTTGCATGATATATCCCCTAATAAATATCTCTTCAACTATAGCGACACTCATTAAATTAAGAATTACAAAGTAGTAAGATTTAATAAGAGTAGAGCTTTCGTTAAAATTCCAAGCAAATCCTTCAATATGTATCCAATTAAACAAAACTTCTACTAAGAAAATCAGAAATATAATTAAAAAACCAACGCTAAAGCCTTTTGCAAAATTGAACATAGTACTTGAGTTCATATCGAAACCTATATCCTTAAGAGATTTCTTATCAAGTAGTCTTAGGGTAAGGCCTGTACCTAGTATAATAATTGCAACAGGAATTAATTGTTCAATTGTATATCCAATATATTTCAGACTATCATTTTTTATCAAAACACTTGTAAATATATTTAATGGAATGGAGATAATAAAGTATCCTATACTCAAAATGAGTAAATAAGAAACTATTCTTATTAGTACATTATTTGATGTAAACCTACTTATTGTATTTGTTTGCATAATGCCTCCTTGACTAATAATATTTTTTAATTAAACATAGCAAATGCAAGAATATCTCACTTATCCAGAAAGGTTTCCACTTCGTTCATCTCTAAATCCAATAATCTTGTCAAAAAACCTATATTTGCTTTTGAAACTGTTAACCAACGAATAAATATTACCATTTATTTCTTTATTTGGATAAGGCAGTAATGTGACATAAATTTTGCTCAACATTAGACCTTAAACAAAAAAACCGAATACTTATCTAAACTAACAGTGAATAGATAGGTGTTCGATAATCGTTGTCTTTTAGAAGCTGAATAGTAACTGACTACACAAAATTGGCAGTATGAGAACCGTCCCCATACTGCTTCACCACAGTACAGGTAACATCTACAAATATGTTACCTGTGCTTATCTCAAATCAATCCTTGATGTAATTTTTGCATAAATAATACAACTTTCCAATAGCAATATCTATTGGCAAAATGAAATTTTTTAATAAACTGGAACCTTCCTGTATCCATCCATCATAGTCTGGGGCTTCGTTTTTCTCATATGAATTAGCCGTAATATCAACTTCTGCTAATATCATACCTTCACCCTCTCGAATTTCCGACAAGACAAGACCTTCATTATTAACAATTTTGGAATACCCGCCAAGCTGATACGATTTTGGTGGGAGCATATTACCATAATACCGATCATAGAAGAAAATGGTCCTGTTTGATTAATGAAAATTGTCGGCACACCTAAGAGATTTGACACAAGTATAGGGAACTCTTCAATATTATTTTTTATTCGTCTTATATCTTCCTTTGAAATAATCTCCGTTTCATTTTTAGGAATCGGCAAAGCATGCGGCATAATCAATAGATTAATATTATTTTTTTGCATTGATTTTATAAATGATGAAAAATGGTTATCTGCACAAAGACCAATTCCAATTTTTCCATACTGCGTTTCGAAAACATGTGCACCACGGCCACGTCTGAATACATATGCTTCTGACTTATTTTTCTCAGCTCTAGCTAATTCAACCCCATTAGGTGCCATCATAAGATATCGATTACAATAATGCTTACCTACTTTTTCAAGATAACCGATTCCAATAGCAATGTGATATTTACGCGTCATTTCTATTATAAATCGATATGTAGGACCATTCTTTGTTTCAGCATACTTCCAAACAGAAGGATTGGGTACAAACCCACACGAATACAACTCAGGAAATAAAATGCATTGAGCGTCAGCTTCTTTAGCTGTTTGAATATACTTTTCTGCTTTTTTAAAATTCTCATCATATTCTCCCGGCATTCCATATGCTTGAATCGCAGCTATTTTGATTTTCTCCATTAATGGCACCTTCTCTGAAAGGAAAGTTAGTTTATTAGATAATACAAACACAACATCATACTGTCATTTAGAATTCTTTCATTCTATTCATCTGATTTTTCTTCCCTAAGTACATGCGACCTTCCAAGAAAAACAATTATAAATAATACCAGACCTGTGCCACCAAGTATAAACAGTACTGCTATATACCGAACATTTCCCTTTTTAAAATTTATACTGACAAGGTACTATGTTATAAATTATTTTTAACTTTATCTAACAACCATTAGAATTATGTACCTATCCCCCGCTAGGATAAAGTACCAGCGTGCTAGCAACACAGTTAGTTTTCCGCTTTACTTGATGAAAGCTTATTCGCTTCTTTAATTAATCTCACGTTTCCCATGTCCTTATAGGATACATCATAAAATCCTCCACGCCGGTACTATTTAATTTTTTAGATTATGTCCCTATTTTACCATTTATTTCTTAATCTAGATTAGTTGATCTAGAGCATGCCCGAATAATTTATCTAAAAACATAAATACCATAAACGTCATGTTGATGTGAAAATTGTTATATCATTAAATGTTAAAATTTTGTGACATTTTTATAAAGTATTACCAACTATTAGTACCAAGTGTTAAGTTTAACATTACTATCTGGATAACCTATTGATATAATATGGTGGTCACATAGTTCTAAAAAAAGAATGAAATGGGGTTTTCTCTTGAATTTTCCACAGTTAAAAATAGGTCATATTGTACCAAAGGTTCCGATTATGCAAGGTGGGATGGGAGTAGGTATTTCTTTAAGTGGACTTGCCTCTGCTGTCGCAAACGCTGGGGGGATTGGAACCATTTCTGGAACAGGTATTACTGTTGAAGAAATGAGATTACACATTAGAAAAGCAAAGGAAAGTATAAAAGATATGGGCTATATTGGAGCAAATGTACTTTTTGCAATGAATGACTTTGCTGAAAAAATGAAAGTAGCGATTGAAGAAAAAGTTGATTTTATTATATCCGGTGCCGGCATTTCAAGAGATATGTATGCATGGGGCAAACAAGCTGGGATTCCTGTCATCTCCATTGTCTCTTCAGCAAAACTGGCTAAGTTATCTGAACGTCTAGGTGCATCTGCTATAGTAGTAGAAGGGCATGAAGCGGGTGGACATTTAGGTACAGAAAGACCTCTGTTCGACATTTTACCAGAAGTGGTTTCGGCCGTTACTATACCTGTTATCGCTGCTGGAGGAATTTTAACAGGAAGAGATGTACGTCAAGCCATACAAATAGGAGCATCTGGTGTACAGATGGGGACAAGGTTTGTTGCGAGTGAAGAGTGTGATGCACCGCTATCCTTTAAAGAAAAATATGTACACGCAAAGAAGGAAGACACTATTTTAGTTAAAACAACTGTTGGTCTCCAAGGTCGTGCTATTAAGAACCATTTTACTGACCTGATTTCAGACGATAATAGGGTAAAAATTAAAAAGTGCCATGATTGCTTAAAAAATTGCTCCTATCGATTTTGTACACTAGATTCTTTATTTACATCAATGAATGGAGATTGTGAAAATGGACTTGTTTTCGCTGGAGCAAGAGTGGCTGAAATTAAAGACATTCTTCCCGTCCAAACAATCATAAACAACGTAATGAAAGAATATGAAAATTGTATTTAGTTTAATTCTTTGCCTGTCACCCGCTAGGATAAAGTACCAAAGTGCTAGCAACGGAAAGGTCAAACATGTGCAGTGTCAATAGATAGTCGTTATTCGGTCTTTATCTTTTAAAGACTGAATAACGACTGATTCACAAATATGGCAGTATGAGAACCGTCCCCATACTGCCGTAGTTTATATTGCGTTCAGGATTGCATCAACAGTGGCTTTGGCGTCACCAAAGCACATGCTTGTATTTTCTTTAAAAAACAGTGGGTTTTGTACACCAGCATATCCAACTGCCATTGACCGTTTAAGCACGACAACATTTCTTGCCTTCCATACTTCTAAAACTGGCATGCCAGCGATGGGACCAGTTGGGTCCTCTTGTGCAGCAGGGTTGACTGTGTCATTGGCGCCAATAACTAGTACTGTGTCGGTTTCCGGCAAGTCTTCGTTGATTTCATCCATTTCTAACACAATGTCATATGGTACATTGGCTTCTGCTAATAGAACATTCATGTGACCAGGTAGACGACCGGCAACTGGATGGATAGCGAAACGAACATTGATCCCCTGTTCACGTAGCTTTTTAGTCATTTCAGCTATCGGGTATTGTGCTTGCGCAACAGCCATGCCATACCCTGGCGTAATAACAACAGAGCTAGATTGTTTTAACATGTCCGCTACATCTTCTGCACTTATTTCACGATGCTCTCCTTCTTCCCCTTCAGCACTAGCACTGCCACCTTGATCCCCGAATCCACCTGCTATAACAGAAATGAATGAACGGTTCATACCTTTACACATTACATACGATAAAATCCAACCAGACGAACCTACTAAAGCTCCTGTAATAATTAATAAGTCATTCGACAACATAAATCCAGTTGCAGCAGCTGCCCAGCCAGATAGAGAGTTTAGCATCGAGATGACAACTGGCATATCTGCTCCACCAATGGACATAACCATTTGCCATCCAATAAATAAGGCGATGGCTGTCATGATACTAAGATAAATCAGGGCGTATAAAGTTCCTCCATCGATAATAAATAAAAACATGAACACAACAGATGCTGCGAGTAGCAGCCCATTTAGTGTTCCCTTGAGTGGATACGAAAGAGGTTTTGATTTAATCATGCCATTTAGTTTTCCAAATGCGACAATCGATCCTGTGAAGGTGATCGCACCAATAAAAACACCAAGATATATTTCTGTCAGTTCAATATTCAAATGCACATCACGAGCTGGGTGATGTGTGAATATTTCTATAAAACTATTAAAACCAACTAATACGGCAGCTAGCCCTACAAAGCTGTGTAAAGCTGCGATTAGCTCTGGCATTTCAGTCATTTTAACTCTTCTTGCTAAAATAGTTCCAATAACAGCCCCAATTCCTACAGCCACCAAAATATAGATCCAAGCTTCTAAAGTTAAATCTATACTCAAGACCGTAGCGACTATCGCAATCGTCATTCCCAACATGCCGTACACGTTCCCATTTCTAGCAGTTTCTTGTTTAGACAGACCAGCCAAGCTAAGAATAAATAGGATACCTGCAATGATATATGCTACCGTAACTAACCCTTGAGACATTCCTTACACCCCCTGATCCTTTCTAAACATCTTTAACATGCGATGGGTTACCGTAAAGCCACCAAATATATTAATAGATGCTATTAAAATACCAATAAAAGCAAGTATCTTCACTGCCAATATTGAACTATTAATCTGCAGTAACGCTCCTACCACGATAATGCCTGAAACTGCATTCGTAACGGACATGAGTGGTGTATGTAGGGCATGGGTTACTTTCCAAATCACGTAATACCCAACCACAATGGCGAGCGCAAATACCGTGAAGTGTGATAAAAACTCGGGAGGCGATACTTGCCCCATCCACCCGAATAAAAGAATCGCCGCTATACCAAATCCATACTTCAGTCCAGAAAGGTTTCTTGGCTCTTTTGTTTCCGTCTTAGGATGCTGCACTTCTTTTTTCACAGGTGCAGCTGATACACTAATCTCCGGTGGTGGAAACGTGATTTGTCCATTGCGAGTAACCGTCATATTCCGCAAAATCACGTCATCGAAATCAATATGAATGTTTCCATCTTTTTCTTTACAAAGTAATTTAGTTAGATTGACCAGGTTGGTTGCATACATATCTGAAGCTTGTGCTGGCATTCGACCTGGTAAATCTGTATACCCAATAATTTTCACTCCGGATGCAGTGACAACTAATTCACCAGGAACGGTATATTCACAATTCCCGCCTGTAGAAGCTGCCAAATCCACAATAACGGACCCAGGCTTCATGCTATCAACCATTTCTTTTGTGATAAGCTTAGGTGCAGGTCTGCCACGAATAAGTGCCGTCGTAATAATGATGTCTACTTCTTTCGCTTGCGCGGCAAACAGTTCCATTTCTGCTCTCACAAATGCCTCGGACATTTCTTTTGCATAACCGGATGCAGTCGAGCCATCCTCATCTAGATCTAGTTTTAAAAACTCGCCACCCATAGATTCGATTTGTTCTGCTACTTCAGAACGCGTATCAAATGCTCGCACGATGGCACCTAGTGATTTACCAGCTCCAATGGCTGCTAATCCTGCTACGCCAGCACCAATGACTAATATTTTGGCAGGTGGTACTTTTCCAGCTGCTGTAATCTGTCCATTAAGAAAACGTCCGAAAGCATGGGTTGCCTCCATAACAGCTCTATATCCTCCGATATTTGCCATGGAAGATAAAACATCCACAGACTGCGCACGGGAAATCCTTGGTACCATATCCATTGCTAACACATTTATATTCTTTTCGTTGAGGCGTTCCATTAACTTTTTGTTCTGTGCTGGTTCTATTAAACTGACTAAGGTGGTGCCTTTTTTCATTCTTGCTACTTCTTCCTCATTTGGCGGGTTTATTTTGTAGATGACGTCTGATTGCCAAACTTTCTCGGCATTAAGGCAGCTCGCTCCGGCATTTGTATACTGTTCATCGGTAAAGCTAGCCCTTTCACCAGCACCAGATTCTACCGCAACCTCAAAGCCTAGCTTCTTTAATTGCTCGACAGTTTTAGGAATGGCAGCAACTCGCGTTTCACCAGTTAGACTTTCCTTTGGTATGCCTATTCTCATTCTAATTCTCCTTCCTATTTATATCTTTTGTATGCAAATCTTCTAAAAATATTAATTGCAAGTATTTCTTTGATGTTATGTTCATATGCTTCTGGCAAATCAGCATATCACATCCTATTTTTAACATTTTAATTATAAAATGGTTATAAACTAAGTATATGTGATTTCCATCCATACTCATATGTATATTTTATGTCAAGTGTAAAACGGGTGCCTGTTCCTTGCTAGGATAAAGCAAGAATGTGTTAATACGTGCAGACAGTTAACTCTGATAAGGTGCCAACTTTTTTCACCTCTCCAAAGCATCTATTTGTACAAGATATCTCTATGATAGTTTCGTAAAAAGATGTGTATATGGGATTAAATTTTTTCATATCACACCATTCAGACCCGCTATGATCCTGATTGGGAGTTTAGCACCAAAAATCTACTTCTTTAATTTTTCGATCTCACCTTTTAACGCAAATGAATGAAAGTACACACTTGACTACAATCAAATCTTTATAACACAACAAAAAACCGAACAAACATCTAAACAAGCGCTTGATTAGATAGTTGTTCGGTGAAAGTAGCATTCAATAAAATGTAAAGGAAAGCTGTCTACTTGCCTCCTATTGATTAGCACTGAGTAATACATCATCAGTAATCTCTGCAATGCGGTCAACATTGTTTGCATAAATAAAGTGAGTACCTTCTAGTATTTCGTATTTTGCGTGCTGACCAATACGTTCAAGATGTTGGTATTGATATTCCTGAGGTGTCATTTTAAATTGCTTATTGGGAGTTTCATAGGTTTTTTTGGAAATTACTTTGAAATATGGGACAGATTCAGGAAATGGTACGTTCATAGTTTCTTTAATAAAGTTAGGTGTACTTGCCATCTGTTCTAACACAGTATCATTCATTGAAAAGCCTGCAATAGTAATCATGTCCTTTATTTCTTTTTCTGTATAACCATAGGATAGCAATTTCTCTTTGTTTGTCGTTAAAGGCGCTAGGATCGAAAGAGTGCCTGTAGTTTGTTGAAATTTAGCAACTTTAAGTATAGATTTAACAAAAGTGGGCATTTCTCCTCCATAAAACGCAGTAGAAGTGCCATCAAGAGAAATTATGGCTTCTATCTCTTCGGGGTATTTTGAAGCATAATATTCACTATACACACTTGATATGGAGTGCGGCATTAGAACATACGGTGCTTTAAAGCCAGCCTTGTTAAGTGCCGTTCTTATTTCTTCAACATAATTTTCACTAGTACGTGGTCTTGATGTTTCACTACTGAAGCCTACACCAAAATACTCAATGCTAACAGCTGTATATTTTTCACTAAGTTTACGCATGAGCGGCGCAAAATCAGCAGAGGGAAGTCCCACCCCCATACCAGGAAGTAATACAATTGTTTTCTCACCACTTCCCATTGAATAAACATGCATTTGCCCGTCATTAACGTCAACAAGCTGACCATTCGGCTTTATTTGATCGAACTTACCTTTGAAATATGTCGCATGTAACGTCCCACCAATTAACATAAAAGCCGCAATAACTGCAACTATCATTCCAAAGAACATCATAATTTTTTTCCCTCTTTTCTTTTTAGGTTTGATCTGGTTTTTTTGAAATAAGGTATTCATCATGTTCCCCCCTATTAATCTTTCTCCACAGGTGCCGAAATAATTGAAATATCTCTGGCTTTTCTTCCTTCAGTTGATTCATAGTTGTAGTACTTTGAAATAAGTTGGCGCAGTTCCTCAGTAAACTGGTCGAACTCCCCATCACTCATCATCAACACAGTATTGTTTAGAAAAATTTTGTCTTTTGCAGGATTAGGATTTTGGTCATTAAAATATTTGTGAAACTTAGCATATTGACTCATGAGAAACCCAAAGGCATTTTGGGTAGCATTCTCAATGGTGTTGTGCTTTGAAATTTCTGAGATATTTAAAGCAAGTGTTCTTTCAAGACTCCCCCTAATTTTTTTTTCTGACATAACAGACAAAATATTGTTATCGATTAGAATATTGACATGACGGTACATCGTTGTACGTGGTACATCACTGATTCTTTCACAGAGCTCATTCGTAGTCATAGTTTGTTGCGTAGCCATTTCCTGAATAATTCTCATTCGAACAGGATTTAACAGTATCTCATTTATATTTTTCATAACTACCACCTTTTAGTTCCACTTGAGATTATAATACCATAATTGGAATTAATAAAGGGAAAATTCACCATTTATATGTATTTATGTAAATTATTAGACAAATTTAACATAGACGTTATAAAGTCGTGTTCCTTGTATCTTTCACTCTCCATTACAAAGAAACCCACAGCTGCAAAAGCTATGGGTTTCTTTCAGTAAATGATTACTCTGATATAGTAAATATTTTTTCAATCGAGGACATCCTTGTTTTATTTTTATACGCCTTGGGGCGTTTTAGTAGAAATGATTCGTAATTTGATATGTTGGTTTGCCCTTCCATTGATCAAGTAACTATAAACACTGATAATCTTTAAATCTGAAAACATCATTTCATGAGTATATACCTTACTTGTAGATTCCGCTTGAAGCGATTCATCTACTTCTCTGCCACCAGCACATATGTTAGCGGAATTCCTTTGTGGTCCAGATGTACGAACTGGGCTGACTCATCTTTAGCGAATTCTCTCAGCTTTTTCAAACTAAGCTCGTTTACACTTAATGCGTTAAAAATGTCTGCGAATGTATGTGAATAGCTATAGAACGTTTTGGACTGGTACTTGTCTCCACTCATATAGCCCATGCCGGTGTTTTCCACCCATGGATCTTTTTTAAAATAAGAATACGTGAGCTTATTCGGCACATTTGGGTCGTACAGTTCCTCACCAGTAGTCGCTAACATATTCGTAACAGGGTGTATTTCATGCATAAGCACTTTACCTTTTTCTTTTAGACAAAGAGATACTTTTTTAAAAAATGCCGATAAATCTTCAAACCACGTGATGGCTCCCACTGTGATGACGATATAATCAAAATAGCCATGGTACGTTTCATCAATCTCGAGAATATTCGCTTGCACAAAGGAACAATTATATCCAACCTGCTGTGCCACATCATTTGCAGCTTTCACCATATTAGCGGCAATGTCAAATCCTACGCCTTCTGCCGCCCCAAATTGCATAATCGATAGTAGCTCTCTTCCATTATTACAGCAAAATTGCCCGACCGTTTTATTGGTAAAATCAATTTGTTGCAACTCCTCCACAAATTCCGGTTTCAAATAAGGGTATTTTTCTTGCTGCAAACGTGTAGTAATGTCCTTTCCCCATCCATCAGCCTTTTTCTCAAATGCTTCTTCCCATGCTTCTTTGTTAGATGTTATGTAGTCCATCCTGAACACTCCCTCCTTTATTTCGCTTCTCAGCGAAGTGAATAGACAAATACCATATTCTATCCTTGTTATCTGTCAACCGCTGTGCGCTATATTGAATAATCGCTCAAGGTAGCACCTTCTTAATACTTCACCACTAGTATAAACTCTCTGCCATCTTTCTTTTTAACGAATTGTGAACATTTTGTTATTTTTTCCTGAAAAATGGGTGCCTGTCCCTTGCTAGGATTAAGTATTAAAGTGCTATTAAAGATAACAGAAAAATGCACATTTAGCTGTCGAAGAAGATTGCTCTCATGAAGCACTTTCCACTTCTTTCGCGCTCTGACAGCTCCCCTCAGAACGCATTAAGCAACTTTCTCACCTCGTTCGTTTGCATCCTGACGATTCCTCTCAAAGGTCGTCTGTTAAAAAAGAAAAAGTTCTGAGCAGAAGATCTACTCAGAACTCAAAGATTATTTCAATTGACTACCGTCAATATATACTTTAATTCGATCAATCTGACCATCACGATTGAAAATAGTTTGACTCGTTTCACGGTCTAACGTATCCACATCTTCAAACATACTTTCTGTACCATCTGTATAACAAACGATGATTTTCTTTTTGTCGTCTAGATAATAGATAACCGGAACGGCACAGAATGTGAATCCTAAGGTATTCTCATCTAACTGGATTGTTACTGTATCTGTAGCATTACTATTCTTAGGTAGGGACCAAACTTTCGTCTCTTTTAAAAACTCAGACTTTGCTAGTAGCTCCGGTTTAAAACGAACACAACCATTCTCTACCTTCACCCCTAACTCGCCTAGTCTAGAGATAAAGTCTTCTTTAACCTGTCCGGTCATACCTGGTTGTTGAACACCTGCAAAGCTTGGCGTATGGGAATAAGCATCTGTTGGGAATGCACCGTATTGTTCCGGTGATTTTTCTAATCCTATTCCTGCCTTAATAGTTTCATACTCATTCATAAGCACTGTAGCTTCTTCATCCATACCCTTTTCGCAATAGATATCATTAAAGTTCTCTTGTGTCGCCAAGACTAGCTTTGATACCATGTGCCAATAGATACTGCCTAAACCTTCATACTTATAAAAAGTACCGGAACGTCCTGTAAAAGCATGATGGTCAAAAAGATTTGTGAAGATTTCTTCAACGATTTTGATATCCTCATCGCTATACTCATTTGTGTCTTTTAGAGCTTCTCGAATCTCTTCACCGTTTCTGAATCGACCGTTAAAATGGTACTTCCCATTCACATCTTTTTCAATAAATCGAGTGCGGTTCTTACTCAGCTCTGTTTTTAACACAGTTGATGACATAACTTGTTCATCAGGAATTACATTTTTCTCTAAGAACTTTGGCAATTCACGATTCGGATAGAGCATATAGCTGTTTTGGTCTTCGCGATACATAGAACTATTTCTAAGTGCCTCCAAGACATTAATAGTTTCTTTTCCATCTAACGCTTTTGAACTTAGAACAGCAACCTGGCCTTCTAACATCTCATAAAGATTTGATATGCTACAGTTGTTTTCCTTATCAAATCGGATGAGATTGTAAGAGTGGTATAGACCGTCTTCTCGTTTATTCTTTTTAATGGAATCTTTTAAATGGGTCATTGAAACTTCAATAAATTCGTTAAGAGAGTCTATAGACAGTGCTGCCTTTTCCCCTACAAAGCCATTGTCGTATATAGAATTTCTATACGTTTCTCCAATCTTCCCTAATGCTTTTACAATATTAAAACGAGTGTCATCGGACATTTCACTACCAAGATATTGTTTACTATCCTTCAATACCGCCATTGTATCATTAAACATCTGAAGCACTTCAACCGAAACCTCAATGGAATCCTCTTTCATGTCCGTAACTATTTGACTCATAAAAGCTTGGAAACGATGCATATAATACAGGGTAACCATGGACAAGCCATTCCCAACAAGAGCGTTGTTAGCATCGTTCCACTCTGGACGCTGCGTATTCATCCAAATACCACCCTCAGGCACATAGTTAGAGAACTTAGCAAGTAGAGTAACCAAGAGTTTTTCCATTAAGTTAACTTTGTAGATACCGTCCTTGCCCCAAACTAACTTACCATCAGAACCAAGACTTGCCGTTTTGTTCTCAATACGCTGTTCACGCTCATCATCATACAAAATACTGTTTCTTGGATCGGCTACTAATGCATCAAACCCTTTAATTCTATAAGGTACATTCGCATATACAAAAATGTCTTTTTGAAGAAGCCCCAATACCTTTTCAGGATTATAAGCCTTGGATAATTCCATTAGCTTTAAAAGATAGATGATTTGATGATCTCCCCAATATCCAATATTCGACCATGGATCTTCAGGGTCAAGCGTCTCCCAGTCAATTCCGTCTTTCGTAATTCGATATGGGTTATAGCCGTCTGCTGTTGATGCATTTACGAATTTAGCAATGATACTCTCGGTAAATGCAGGATAGGAGATGGATAAAGCTTCCCAATTTTGAAAGATATCACGCCAATTCCCTTCAAACTTCAAATCCTTGCTTCCATCTTCTTTGGTAATCTCAATATTAAATTTATTCCACGGACGACTTGGGTCTCCGTGTCGTCTACTGAATGTAAGTGGTAGGTATTCAAATACTAATCGTTCAAAATCCTTACAGTTACGCTCTGCTACCAAAGCCATCAGTTCATTATAGTTAATTGTTTCAGGCAATTGGCTCATAAAATCAAGTTGTTTCGTATATACTTCTTTGTTCCAATTACCTACAAATGCTATGAAATCATCTCTGTCAATCTGATAGCCATCTGCGTATATACCACCACGCATAATATTGTAAAGGGTGTTTGAAAAGTGCCTATAGCCCGCCTTCTCATCAGCCGTAAACTGGAATCCGTCTGCATCAAATACAAGCTTTTTAAGATTGTAATCCCCTTTTGAAACATCCGCTTCTACCTCTTCAAGAATCAGTGGATTTTCTATAACCTCTTTAATAAGTTTCTCAACTTTTGAAGCACTTTGGTTTAGTTCAGCTACTATATACCAATTTTTTGATTCACTACCTCTAAGGTGAATAGAATCTGCAACATAGTAAGAACCTCTTCTACCCTTAATATCAACTTCCGTTTGAATCTCTTCGTTTTGAGAGAAAGCTTTGATCTGTTGTTCGGACAACAGGTAGTCCGGATTCTCAAGTCCCTTTGACCAAACCGTCGTTACTTTCAATGATTCACTTGGCTCCGCTTTATCTGTTAAAATTGAACTAAGCGTGTAGATACCAAGTCCCGCTTTCTCCACTAACTCACATCGTTTATATCCATCAACAAGTGTGCTTTTTGTAGTTTGCAAAAGCGTATTGACACCATAAGGTAGTATGTTACGAATACCGTCTAAGACTCTAATCTCTACTTCCTTTTCCGCCAGGTTAACCATTCTTGATTCTTTAATGAATCCAAATGAATCACTGCTCTTCCACGTATAGGTATAACTAACCTCCAGGTCATGGTTAATCTCCTCAAACATAATCTTATTACCTATCGTGTTTTTATATAAATTTCTTGTAATCTTATATACATTGCTATTATGAGTTGAGAAAGGTTTCCACAAAAATTTCTTGTCATCTTTCGTGACGATTAGTAGGGTATGTGATCCGGTTGTCTCAATACTGTCATGGATTTTATCATCTGTATCATATGGAAATAATGCTGACTCTGCATTTTTACGACCACAAGTCAGTCCGCCAGTACTTGATATGAACATCCAATGGTCAACATCACTTACCACTGTCATAAAGAATGGATTCATTTGATTGTAGTTTTCAATCTTGAAAAAAATATCCTCATTCATAGTTACCGTTTCTAAGGAAACCGGTTTCGTTAGAGGGTGTAAAGATGCATTTCCAAAGTATACATTGGGTATATTTTTCATTATATTGTTCCTTTCTATATCAATTTTTGAATTTATCTAGTCCCTAGTTTATTATATAGTGCTGTGGTTAAGAGTACAATCACCTTCAAAATATATACACAAAATTTAGCTTGTAGGCCCCATATAAAATAAGTTGCTTAATTGAATCATGCAGGGCTTTCACTTGGATTAAGAAAGATGCCCTACCATAAAGTACCATGTTCGTGATATGATAGATTTGCTTTTTTTTTCACTTGTGCTTTTATGATTATTAACAAAAGAAGGGAACTTATTCATGACAGAAACACTTTTAATTAATTTTCTTTTTTTTCTTTTTCCTGTCTTAACTTACCTGATATTTTTTGAAAATAAAGTTCAGCCAACTAAATATAAATTTTATATATCTTTTTTAACAGCCATCATAATGGTTCTTTGCATGACCTTTCCTATTGAATTAGAGATAGGTTTTATTTTTGATTTACGATATGTACCTTTTATTCTTGCAGCCCTATTCGGTGGCTATAAAATTGCATTGCCACTTTGGTTCGTCCTAAACCTTTATCGATTTTATATTGGTGGAGACGGAGTTATACCCTCACTGATTTTCTCCACTATTGTATTTTTAGTTGTACCACTATGCACGAATGCATTCTTGAAGTTAAACTCTCAAAAGCGCATATTAATGGCTTCTGCTATTTCCTTTATAGCCATGGCTTCTTATCTTACACATATTAGTACCTATTATAATGAGCTAAACCAGCATTTTTGGATGATTGTTCTTAATGTAATTGGCATTCATGTTAGTAGCACAGCTATTATAATGATTTTAATTCAAAAAATTATTTATAATGTCAAGACACGCGAAAAATTTAATGATGCCGAACGACTGAATGTCATCAGTGAACTGGCTGCCAGTATTACCCATGAAATTCGTAATCCTTTAACTGTTACAAACGGGTTTCTCCAGCTTATTAATGAATCTAAAAATATTTCCGAAGCTGAAAGAAGTTATGTTGATTTTTCTTTAACCGAATTACGACGAGCTGAGAAAATTGTAAGTGATTTTCTATCCCTTGCCAAACCGCAAGCTGAGAACATGATCTATTCTAACCTTCGAGAAGAAGTGGAGTATGTTGAGAACATTATGATGCCCTATGCTACGCTCCATCAAGTTGAGCTTAAGCTACAGTTTGAAAACACATTAAATATAAAATACGATAAAAACCAAATCCAACAATGCTTAATTAATCTATATAAAAACGGGATTGAAGCAATGAAAAACGGTGGCACCCTTTACGTTCATGTGTTTGAGAAAAAGGATAACATCATAATTAAAATTCAAGATCACGGCATTGGAATGACACAAGAAGAGATGACTCGGATCGGCAAGCCCTACTACTCAACAAAAGATGAAGGCACAGGACTTGGCATGCTTACAGTATTCAACACCATCCATAGATTAAAGGGGAAAATCGATTTAACAAGCGAAAAGGGAAAAGGAACAACTTTCCTCATTAGCATTCCTTATAACACATAATGGTTTTTAGTATCTCAGTTACAGACGGCAGCTTGGGGACGGTTCTCATGCTGCCAATAAAAAAAGCCTGTCCCCTGCTAGGATAAAGTGACAACGAGCCGGCAGGGGCCATTTGAGTACGTGGAAGTATGTGGGCGGATCTCATACTGCCGACTTAAACGCTAGCTACACAATTTACTTCGCCATTATGAATTCTGTTGCAACCGGTACATTACTGATGTAAACGATTTTATAGTAGGCGCTCGTTATTTCGGAAGCGTTGAAGGAAAACCTCTATTCATCTTGTCCAAGATCTAATGAATAAATAGTATGTAAATATTCTTCCCCTCTGAAATGCTCATTTTTTGAACCCGTTGCAACAAAACCAAATTTCTCCGCTAGACGTATAGATTGATAGTTTTCGGTATAAATACATGCTTTTATTTCTTTTATGTTCATACTGCTTTTGGCAAACTGAATAATGGCCTGTAATGCTTCATACATATAGCCGTTTCCCCAAAATTCTTTTTTTAAATCATACCCTATTTCAACGTTAGAATCCTTAGTACTCCAGCAATGAAATCCACATGTCCCCATTTTTAACCCATTCTTTTTATTAATGATTATCCATCTATGTTGTAGACGTGGCTCCGGTGCTAAATAAAATTCTATGATTTCACCTGCACCATTTATATCATTTAATGGCTCAGCATCGAATAAGTATTTATTTACCTCCTCATCTGAAAATTGACTATAAATAAATTCTCTATCCCCAGTATCAATATTTTTCAACAATAGCCTATCTGTTTCTAAATTTTTGTAAAACATACTTTAAACACCCTCCCTCTTAATATAGCGATTAATGACATGATTCAGTGATACTTGCTATAATGCCACCTCCCATCTTACTGCTAGTAATCGACCATCCAAAATAGAGTCTATTAATAACTCTTACCTTGAGAGTAAAAATTCTTCCTAACTCCATAATAATGCTTAAGCACTTGATTTGTGCAAAAAAACTTGTCGTTGTCCCCTTAAACTTAACACGAGAAATTTCAAAACAAAAATAATATCAGGACAAAAATGGCAGTATGAGAACCGTCCCCATACTGCCATTTTTTTATTCGGTTGTAATTGACACTATTAGCAGGATATTGCTAGTAGTTCGTGGAAAAAAAACACTCTAAATCGGTGCATACCATTACCTTAAGCACCCCTATTTAGCCCCCAGAATAAGACTATATTTTAGTCTTACTTCTTATCAATTTTAATACACACTGTACCATGACGACTTGTACAATGAACGCCGGGAGGACAATCCCATATTACATTTTCCACATTATAATCTACCTGTTTGACATTATGTTTATCTAAAATCTGCTTTATAATTTTCATGGAATATTCATGAACTACAAGGTTAAAATACATGTCAATCTTTAAACACCCATTTTCAAAACGTGCGTTTCCAAATCCTCCGTATCCTTCTCTACTAGCGTTGTTTATATCAATAACAATAGCATTTATGTCAGTCAGTGTCAGTTTCGGTATAGATAAAATATCTCCAGTGTAAATTAAATTGGGATTGCTTATGTTATTTTTTTCCGAAATCAACTCAATCGTACTGTCATACTTATAAGAGAGAGTTCCAAGTGTATCTCCCTTTTTTACATAGTGTAATTTTGTTCCTGAACCAACAGGTACCTTCACCTTGCTTCCAATCTTTAAATTATATGGGTCCATTTCTGCATTCATATTTGAAATAGACTCTCCACTGCTATTAAATCTTAATCCTAAAAGATAAAAGGTATCCCCTTTTTTGATTTTGTATTGAATGATATCATGTCTTTCTGCATGAACCTTTAATTGGTTAGGGGGCATAAAACCAAGCACAGCTATAGCTATTAAACTACACATTAATCTACTTATAAATTTTTTCATCTGTATATCTCCTTATGAATAGTAAGATAGTTTTCATTTTATTGTATACAGCTGTAGCCAAATTATTATTTATCTTCTACAAAAGTCATGCCTCCACGCACATTATTCATTCCTCCATATACAAGCGCCTGTCCCCTGCTAGGATAAAGTAACAAAGTGCTAACAAACTCAAAAATCCCTCGAACTATTAGTCCGAGGGATCATGAAACAAACATAATTTTCAACTGAATTTACTTAACCTATTGGGACCAAGATATTTACAACTCTAGTTTAGCTATGTACTCGACGTATCTTGGAGAGTGATTGTTAATAATAGTATATAGTTGCTTAGTCTGCATTATATATACTACCTTTATCTCAGTACAGATGCATGGGGACGGTTCTTTTGCTTCATAGAAGTAGAAAAACAGTCCCCATTGCTTCAATTAGCTAAACTCACTTACCTTGATAAAACTCATACACCCGTTTCCATGATTTTATCTCATTAGGATTTAATTTTATATCAATAAACACTTCTGGACAAACAACATGAGTGGTTCCCCATAAGGCGATTTTAGAAGGTTGGAACTCAGATATTTCTCGTACACCCGCTCCGATTTTATCGTGAAACACATCCCAATTGTAAGTTCCGTTGTTTACATCCCAATCAATATGAGCATAGAAATCCTCATCAGGTGTAGCTGACCACGTTAATCGGTCCTCAGACTTCGAAATAGAACCGACTTCAATGTCCATTTTTTTCATTCTTGGCATTTTCAATTGATAATGTTCACCAATCAATTGGTTATTAATCCCAATGAAATTATGCGAATATTCATTAGTATGTATAGGATGCTTACCCACATTTTTCAACTGATAGTTGATAATTAATCGATTATCGACTATCGCTACTTCTTTAAATAAATGATACCCGTAGCCCATCGGACTATAATTTGTGGTTTCAAACGTTATCGAATTCGCTTCTTTTGCAATTTTGAATTCTAAAGGCAAAACCTCATAATTTCTAAAAAAGTCATAAACATCATCTTCATCTTTTTTTAGAAGCCCTACACCTATTTTCGGAAACATCTCGTCCACTTCTGTTTCATCATACCCAATGGGCAAATCAATACCAAATTCATTACATAATCCTAGTCCACCAGTACCTTTCCCCTCTTCTAATCGCTCAGGAACACAATAATTAATGTTTCCATCTAATGTTATTTGTGTAATAAAACCGGTCCAATCAAATCTTGGCCCTTTATAGAAAGATCCTGGTTCTTGAATCTCAACTTTCAAACGATTATTTTCTAAATAATACACTTTATTTCCTCCCTCAATACATTACGTTATTCGTAAGTTGCGATAGGCTCCAAAAAAATCTTTTCTATCGACCTGTATAACTTTAACATGCTTTGTCTACATTTCATGGTAACTGCATGCCTTACTTTTAGTTTGGAGTAAATGCTATTTAAACATTTTTAACACTTTCCTTTAAGAGGTGGCAACCCTTTTTTTGCGCTATACTTTTAATGGGACTAAAGAATTCCAACCAATAAGCTCTGTTAGATAGTAAATTACGCAATATCACAATTATCTTTAATTTCTTCATCGCATGAACATCTCTGAATAAGTAGTTGTCTTTCTAGCTCTTCAAGTTGGAGATTTAACTCATAAAACAAATAAAATTCTTGAGAAATTTATTAAAATCAAACTTTGATTGGTATAAACAAGAGGGTCGTGAATATCAAAAATTAAAATACCACTTAAATTAGGCTGTACTCATCTAGCATATTATATTGTAACCGTTGATGCTATAGTAAAATAGCTGACATGTCCCAACATCACCTTATACAACTTAAATGAAAAATCCCTGTCTTGCAAAAAAACAACCACGTGTAAAAATAGCAAGTTATGGGTGCCCACCCCTGCTGGGATAGAGTACCCAACTGCTGGCAATGTAATGTCACCGTTACATGCACAACTAATTTTCATAGATGATGACAGTCATGAGATAATAGCAACTGAATTTATCAGAATGGTTCTTCTTGCACCGGCGGCATCAGTTACTCCTTTCAGTATGCAGTTTCCCATTCGATTATTGGTAGCAAATGTTATTAGAATCCGTGCAGTTATCATTAATTTTTTTGCGAAATGGTTTGTTGCAAAGGGAAATAAAGTTCATGATTACCTTTTTGATCAATTTTATCAAGGACTCATAAACTTCAAATGGGAACATAAAATAATTATTCCTTCGGAGATTAAAGAGGAAGACTTGAGAAACATGAATATACCCACTCTTTTTCTAGTAGGAGATAAGGAAATTATTTATAATCATAAGAAGGCTTTATCAAAAGCAATGAAGACCCTTCCTAACATACAGGCTGTTTTAATCCATGGAGCTGGGCACGCTTTATCCATTGAAAAATCAGATATGGTGAACGAACATATTTTAAATTTATTAATGCATAGAGCATGATAAAACCACCGACATCAGTTTGGAGGACGTTTTAATCCTTTAAGTGCCTGCCCTCCGATAGGGTAATAAAGTAATAAAGTGTTATCTAAAAAATCCCTCGAACTGTTTAATCGAGGGATTTCTATTTTTTAACTGCATTACACCAAACTATTTTAACTCTAGTTTGGCTACGCACTCCACATGGCTCGTATGCGGGAACGATTATAGTGCCTGACCCCTGCTAGGATAAAGTATCAAAGTGCTAGCAGAATTTCATACACTCTCACAGATAATGATAGCCAGATAATTGCAGCTGATTTTTTGCGATCAAAATCGTTTTAGCTGAACACGTTATATTAACAGTTCTATTGGTTCACAAGATTAGAGATATGTGTATGTCAAAAATATAAAACTGTAACCAAGCATCTATCCAGCAAAATATTACTCATGTTATGTGACACAATTACTTTTTACCTTCATACTCTCCCGTCTCCTCAGCTACTTTTAACAACCGATCTGGTGACAAGTCATTATACGTTCTCGTCGTTTGAAGACGATTTTCAAAGTATGTATTTAATTCTGGGTCAGTACAATAGATAAAGCATCCTTTTTGTCCTCGAGTCATAAGGGTTCTGTATGTATTTCGGATAATTTTGTCCGCCACAGCTTGCGCTTTTTCAGGGTCACTTTTTGCCAATGTTTTAATACCTTTAAGAGATTGGTCTGTTTTAGCACGCTGGGTGTAGTCTGTTATAATATTATTATTTGCATACCTTAAATCCGGACCAATAATAACGCCAACATAATCAAATTCTAATCCCTGTGCAGTATGAATGCATCCTGCTTCATTGACGGAATGTTGATCAATAGCCCAAATACTGTCCGATAAATTCCAACTTATTTCAAAATTATGTTCTGGGATGACAATATCTTTGTGTTTTGTGTTATGTCGCTCTGCAGTAGGCCACTCCCAGCAATAGCCTGCTAAAAGCCTAGATTTGTTATTAATTTTATTTAGTCTATCTATCACATGAAGCATTTCATGCGGATCATTATACACTCGAAAATCATAATCCACTCCATAATAATGCGTATTAGCTGTTTCTCTTATTTGAAGTACGTCATCTAACCATGCAATATATGCGTCTGATCCGTCGCAACGAAATTGAGACACCAATTGTCCTGCTATAATCTCCGCTCCAAGCTCGTTTGCATAATTTTTTATTAAATCAATACTACCAATATCCTTTAGTGTGACCTTTTGATCTTCATCAATAAAAAAGAGTGTGAATTTTGAAGCGTTAATTAGTTCTTTTACTTGATTCTCACCTTGATTCCCATAAAAGCCTGACTTTTCATTTAGTCGATGTGCCTCGTCGACTATGATCACATCGAATTCATTCTTTTTTGACTCTGTGAAACTTCCAGACCCTTTAAATAAGTTATCAATTTCCGTTTTTCTAATGGTCCCTTTTAATTTAGATGCATATACTTCTCGCGGTGCAGCATTTTTGGATACATAAAGAGTCATTAACCCTTTATTAATTAGGTTCACTAATAAATGTATCGCCATGACAGATTTCCCCGTGCCTGGTCCACCTTCTATGACCATGACTTGTTTCTTGTCTTCTTTTACACACTGAAGTGCAAGGTGAAATGCCTCTTCATAAAACACCTTCTGTTCATCAATCATGATAAACTCTTCGTTGCCCTTTAACATACTTGTCAGCGAGTCTTGTAAAGATTTTGAAGGTCGAATTCTGCCATGCTCGATTTGGTAAATGAGTTTATTATGATCGCCTTTTTTAACGTATTTTTTTATAAAATCTCTTAAATTCTGAATTTCCCCTTTTGTGAAGACCGGTGCTTTGTCTAGATGCTCTTTGTAATGGTCATCTGTTAAAGGATCATTGGCTGTTTTTCTGTAATTATGTAAATATGCACAAGGCTTTAAACGAATATGCTGCTCTTGGACATTCTCGTTAAAATCATGAATCAATGCAGCGTACGTCCAAGCCTGATAGGAAGGATGTGTCTGGGGGCGAACTCCTTTTCCAACGAAGGTTTTAACTAAAGCATCTTTGCTCGTGATTTTTTCAACCTCAGACCATTGCTTAAGTTCAACAATGACTACATGGTCCTGCTTGCCATCGTTCCCAGCCACGATAAAATCTACACGCTTAGATGTGTTCGGAATCTTAAACTCTATTGCGACACTTGCATCACTCGGTATTTCTTGATCTTGCATGACATTTGACATTCTTTGTAACGAATGTTCCCATGATAGTATTTCCTGTTTAGACGTACGCCCGATTTTTTCTTGGTATGAATCATATAAGCGTTCCACTAGTAGTTCATTCGTGACATCAGCTACAAATTCTGTTTTCGTCGCTTCATATATGATCATTTGCCCTCACCCCACCACGACAAAGTTTTTCAAAGACTATTTTAATCTAATTATTTATATTTGCAGGATATCTCAGTGCATTTTTCTCCATTTTCTTATATACTTCCTTTTCCAAATCTACTTCCATTTTGTCCGCTAACTGTAAAAGATATATTAAAACATCAGCCATTTCCTCTTTAATATTTTCTGCTGATGATTGTAATGCTTCTTCACTACTTCTCCATTGAAAGTTCTCTAGTAGTTCATTGGCCTCAAGTGAGATCGAGAGCGCTAAATCCTTCTCATTATGATAAGGTTTCCACCCGCGTTCATCTCTAAATTCAATAATCTTGTCTATCATTTCTTTCAAAATAAAACCCTCCATATTTACTGCTTTTGATACAGTTTGTACACTTGTTAATTTTACCATTTTTTTCTTTATTTGAGTAATAGGGTAATGCGAACTTAGTTTTAGTTTATGAGAATGTTTGTTAAATGTGGGAAAATGGACAATATCTTTGTTCGGTATCATCTAATGAATTTTAGAGCCTATATATTGACTGTGAATATACAAAAATAGCAGTATGAGAGTTATTCCCATACCGCCAAGGTCTATTTACTTCATTTCAGTTCAAGTTTTGCCACAACTTCGCAATGGCTCGTATGCGGGAACATATCGACCGGTTGCAAGTACTCGACCTTATATGCCTTCCGCAACATATCTACGTTTTTCGCTAGTGTAGATGGATTGCATGACACATACACAATTTTCTTAGGCTTTACCTCGAGCAGAGTCTTCAGCAGCTTTTCATCGAGTCCTGATCGTGGTGGATCGACAACGACGACATCTGGTCGCCAGCCGCTCTTGAGCCATTTTGGCATCAAGATTTCTGCTTTCCCGACTTCGTACTGTGCGTTTTCAAATCCGTGTCGCACCGCATTTTGCTTCGCATCTTCAATGGACTCAGCGATCACGTCCATGCCGCGGACCTCACCAGCTCCGGTTGCTAGCCACAGACCGATGGTCCCCACGCCACAATATGCGTCAACTACCTTTTCCACACCTGTTAATCCGGCTGCACGTTTCACTTCATCATATAACTTCACAGTTTGGATAGGATTCAACTGGAAAAAGGCACGCGCGGACAATTCAAATGATAAATCCCCAAGCGTTTCCTGGATAACTTCTTCACCTGCTAACGGGTACGTATCATCCCCAAATACAAGTGAGGTTTTTGCGCCATTGACATTTTGCACGATGGACGTCACTTCGGGCAGTTGCTTTTGCATTTCTTTTACTAGCAACTCTTTACGCGGGATCTCTTTCTTTGCTGTGATTAATACAACCTGTACTTGCCCTGTTTCAAAGCCTACTCGTGACACAATAGTCCGCACAAGTCCTTTGCCGCTCCGTTCATTGTATATAGGTATATTTAGGTCGCCTAGAATAGACTTCACTACTTGCGTCACCTTGTTTGAAGCACTATGTTGGACCGGACACTCTTCAATATTAATTAAGCGATGGCTACCTTCACCATAAAGACCAGCAATAACTTTTTGCTTATCAAGTCCAACCTGAAACTGACTTTTGTTGCGGTATCCCCACGGTTCATCCATGCCGATTGTTTTACGGATATTTAGTTGTTCGATACCTGGCTTGTAATAGCGTTCAAACGCTTGTACGACAATATCACGCTTTTCGCGCATTTGTCCTTCATACGATAAATGCTGAAGCTGACAGCCGCCACATTCTTCATACACAGGACACACAGGCTTCACGCGGTCCTTCGATGGCTTACGGATTTTACGAATGCTGGCTTCGGCGAACGAAGGACCTGCCTTTTTCACCTCGACAACAACCTCTTCGCCTGGAAGAGCACCAGGTACGAAGACTACTTTTTTCTTAAAAAATCCAACACCTTCACCATTGATACCAAGTCGTTTTATCGTTAACGGGAACTGTTGTCCTACTTCTAACTTAATCATTCTTTCTCATCCTTTAGTTCTTATAGAATAGGGCTAATCTTATTCGTTCTAGGAAGCAAAAGAACCGTCCCCATGCTGCCGTTGCCCATGCTGCGGTTCAATGCTGCGCCATAAGTATAGTGATGCGTAGCTTAAGTATGGGTGCCACGGTTGGCTCCATTCTTCCATTTGTGCTATTGTTGGTTTGTCGTTTAGCCCAAAGTGTTTTTTCAACGCGTTTTGAATGCCGATGTCGGCTGTTGGAAATAGATTGGCTCTGCCTAGTCCAAACATTAAAAAGTTTTGTGCCGTCCACGGACCAATGCCACGAATTTTTGTTATTTCGCGAATGACTACTGCATCATTAAGTTTCTCCAACGCCTCCAGGTTCAACTCACCTTCAGCTATCTTCCGAGACGTATCTATCACATATTCAGCTTTGCGCATACTGAACTGTAATTCTCTTAGTTGGTCATATGCCAGATTGCTTACTTCCTGCGGTGATGGGTAAAAGTACACTCCATCTTTAGTGTGGCCAAACTTTTCAACAAACCGTTGAGTTAACGTGAAGGCAAACGCTAAATTCAGCTGTTGATGAATAATACATTTTAGCAAGCAACTGTATGGCGAAAAATCCAACACAATCGGTGTTCCTTTGTGTTCTGCAAAAATGCTTGCCAGTGTGGTATTAGAAAAGTGCTGATCAATATCAGATAGTCTTGTTTGCCATTGAAAAATTCGTGACAACTCCTGCATGACAAGCTTTTCGTGACCATCCGCTTGGAGGATAAACGAAGGCTGATCTGTTGTGCCTTTAGCTTGTACTTTCCCTACAACACCGACTTTATATATTGGCACTTCCACTGTACGCTGCCTCATATCAACCTTATGTACCGGATCAAGTGCTAAACGTGACAGCACGCGATCAAAGTCATACGGCCCTTGTATATCAATTCTTTGTTCCCACATCACTATCACCATCCGAGCATGTTAAAACCCTTTAACATAAGTCAAAGGGTTTTGTTAGCTATACTTTACACTAATCTAATGTAAAAATAAATGGTTCTGGGATTAATTGCTTAGCTAACGCGTAATCTAAGCTTTTGAATTCGTAGCCTTCTTTTCTTAAATCGTCGATTATCTTAGGTAAGGCTTTAGCATTATCTTCTGATACAGCATGTAATAAAATAACCGCTCCTGGATGAATTTGCCCCATAATCTTATCGTACGCATATTCCCAACCTTTTTGTTTACCAGTTTCCCAATCGACATACGCTAAAGACCAAAATACATTTACATACCCTAACTGTTGTGACACCGCGAGTGTTCGTTCACTAAATACTCCTCGTGGTGGTCGTAAATACATCATACCTGGTTGGCCTGTTAGCTCTTCTTTTTTCTGTTTAACTGAATCAAGCTCTTTTTTCAGCTTTTCATCTGTTACCTTTGTAAAATCAGGATGGCTCCACGAGTGATTACCGATTATATGCCCCTCATCAACCATTCGTTGTATTAAATCCTCTTCTTTTTCAAGATAAGGACCTGTAACAAAGAATGTCGCTGGTACCTTTTTTTGTTTTAACACATCTAAAATTTCGTCGGTAAATCCATATTCATATCCATTATCAAAGGTGATATACACGATTTTTTCACGTGTATCGCCAATATAAAAGGAGCCATAATCATTTAGAACGTTTTTGTAGATT
Source organism: Bacillus sp. HMF5848 (assembly GCF_003944835.1). GTDB lineage: Bacteria > Bacillota > Bacilli > Bacillales > HMF5848 > HMF5848. The sequence goes on along the minus strand of NZ_RWIV01000001.1, from coordinate 780,781 downwards.
GCTCCTGGGTCTGGTGGTTGATGATTTCGGCTTTTCTTAAATCCCCAATTAAGCGGTTCATTTGAATACGTTTCTGCAAAGGCTGTGGAACAAAATAATAGTAGTAGCATCATTGTTATATTGACAATGCGCAAGTGACTTCCTCCTTTAATTAGGTGCATTTCCAGGGTCAAGCACCCTATAATTATCCAATCTTAGTTTATATTGAATAGTTAGTATCATGAGAGGAAGTATTTGGTACATACTATAAACGCCTTTTTTGCTACTTGCCCCTATTCTTTTGTTGTCTTTTTTGCAGCTCAGCTTAGCTGTTGATAAACCAATGACCCCAATTAATATGGTTATTATGGCGTGTTGTTTTCAGAGTTCATGCCTCTTCGCACTAGAAAAACAATAATGATAACAGCAGGAATCCAGTGCAAGTACCTTTTCAAAAAGCCCTTCATTTCCATGTAATCTCTTCAAAATAATGAGATTTTATGACTATTCCACTTTAAGATTCACACAATATCCATTAATACACGCGCTGATTGGTTTTATTTACCATATAATCATAGGTGTATATCTTAAATTATGGGAGACGATGATGATGCAACATACCAAACCATATTCTTTTTATGTACTTATAATTCTTCAGTTTTTATTAGGTGTCGGTGCTGTGTTTGGTGGAGTGTTTCTTATATTAGATCCTAGTGGTGAAATGCTTAAAATGCCAATTGAAATGTTAGAAACATCTCCATTTAATTCATTTTTTATTCCGGGCATGATCCTACTTCTTTCTTTAGGTGTATATCCACTTATCATCACTGTGGCTCTTATCACTAAATGGGAATTCAACTTTATGAAAAAACTAGCCCTATTTAAGGATAAACATTGGGCTTGGAATCACTCACTATATATAGGTTTTGCAACAATCATATGGATTACAACACAGATCTACATGATTCAGGACGTTCATGTCATCCATATTGTTTATATTGGATGGGGCCTACTCATTCAGATTTTCACTTTAGTACCGGGTGTGCAAGCCTATTTCACAGTAAATAGAACCACACATGATCAGTACATATTAAGCAACCAAGAAGAACAAGCACTTCTAAAAAGATAGCTGTTTCAGGTGACACATTAAAGGCGTTCTCTTAAAAGAGAACGCCTTTACTTTCTTAAAAATTATTTAAACACCGGATCTTTAAATTGGGCAAGCTTTTCGAGAGATGATTTTTCAACATCTTCATGTAAGCTGTTGCCGTGTGCATCCATCGTCACTACAGCTGTAAAGCCTTCTACTCGTAAATGCCACATAGCTTCCGGTATACCGAATTGCATCAGATCAACACCTTCAACACCTTTAATACAGTCGGCATAGTATTGCGCGGCACCTCCGATGGCATTTAAGTATACACCACCGTGCTCTTTAAGAGCGGCTAACGTTTTCGCACCCATACCACCTTTTCCAATTACCGCACGGATACCAAACTTTTTCATAATATCGCCTTGGTAAGGCTCCTCACGAATACTTGTTGTTGGGCCCGCTGCTTTCACTTCCCAGTTGCCGTCTTCATCTTTTAACATAACCGGACCACAATGGTAAATAATTTGCCCATTTAAATCGACTGGGGCATCATTTGTAGATAAATATTTATGAATCGCGTCACGTCCTGTGTACATAATGCCGTTAATGTGGACAACATCACCCACTCGTAGCTCGCGGATTTTTTCTTCCGTAATAGGGGCTTCTAGCACAACTTCGCGTGTTTTTGATACTTCGCTCGTCGCCGCTGTTTCATCTAATTGGCTAAAATCAATGTCGTCTCCTTCTTGGTACAGCCATTCATGAATAGCACCAGATTCAGGATTTACTTTTACACCAAGACGGCGGTATGCCCAACAGTTATATGCAACTGACACAAAGAAGCTCGCAGGAATTCTGTTTGCTACCCCAACCTTACAGCCTAGTAATGTCGTTTCGCCACCAAAACCCATTGTTCCAATGCCTAGCTTGTTCGCATTTTCCATCACATATTCTTCTAATTGACGAAGCTCTTCATTTGGATTCTCATCATCGAGGCTACGGAACAACTGCATTTTTGCAAGCTCGTAGCCACTTGTGCGATCTCCACCAATACCTACTCCTATGACACCTGCGCTACAGCCTTGCCCTTGTGCTTGATACACAGAATGCATGACGCACTTGCGAATACCATCAAGGTCACGCCCTGCACGGCCTAATCCTTCTAACTCACATGGCAAGCTGTATTGAATATTTTTATTTTCACAGCCGCCTCCTTTTAAAATAAGGCGGACATCTATATAATCTTTCTCCCATTGTTCAAACTTAAAGACCGGTGTGCCCTCACCTAAGTTGTCCCCGCTGTTTTCCCCAGTCAGCGAGTCCACAGAGTTCGGTCGCAGCTTGCCATCCTTTGTTGCTTCCACAATAGCAGCCTTGATTGCTTTTTTCATGTTGATTTGATTTGCACCAACTGGAACTTTAATAACAAATGTCGGCAATCCTGTGTCTTGACATATTGGTGATACGTTCGTGTCAGCCATAATAATATTATCGGTGATCGTTGCTAAACTCATAGCTGCACGTGTACCCGCACTTTCATTGAGCTTTGCTTGTAATATGGCACGACGTACATCTTTTGGTAGTTTCGTAGATGTTTCTACAATAAGCTTGTACATACTCTCTTGAAATTTCTCCATACAATCACACTCCCTTTGCCACTAAATATGTGTATGCCCGAAATGTCTCGAACATACTTAGTTCCCCACATTATATTATACTCCTACCCTCTTAGTTGCGAAAGCGATTACGTAAAGGAATTTTTTGAAAATATGCACTTCACTGAATTAATTATCAGTTGAGCTTCAGACAGTCACATCGTTTTCAGCGTTAGCTTACGTTCAAGCTTATTTATGTCTGCTTAACAATAAAATATTATGTAGAATTTTGCCTAGAATGCAAACCTCGTGTATTTTAATAGATAACATTTGGTGAAAAACACATGGATTCATGTCGAGAATACCAATATCATATCTTTTTTCGTTTTAATTTCCGAGGAAATATGGATTCTTGTCGAAAATAGATTATATTCATGCCCAGTAACACAATTCACAGGTGTTTCAGTACATATCAATCCTGACTACCTCTTGTACCTCTATTACCCTGCTTGATTAAATTCAAACAAAAAATAACGCATGAATTCACGCGTTATTTTTTGTATTGGTTTATTTTCACTTCAAGGTCTTCCATTAGGTTAATTAAACGGTCAATATCTTCAAGTTCCGTATTTTCAGGCTCTAACGAGTCTAGAACATTTAGGAACATATTAAGGCGCTGTTTCAAATATTCCACTTGTTGCCCTTTATCATCAATAGCATTTCCCATGGTGACAATCTCCTTTCATCTTGCTCGCTTTATGGTACCTAATTTAACGATTGATTACAACTATTTACTAGTATGTCTAAAAACTGTCTGTGCTAGAAGTCTGTTTAGGGTAAAATATAGAAGAGGAGGTTTGCAAATGTTAGAGATTTGGAACACACTTAAAACGAACCGTGAAATTGAAATTGTGATTGTTGGCGCAATCGTTTGGCTAGCTGTTATGCTCATTAATAAAAGTGTACATAAGTTCTTTGCTCGCACTAGTTTTATTGAAACACGCAAAGAAGAAACACTTGAAAGCATGATTCGTTCTATAACGAAGTATGTCGCAACAATTGGCTTTATTTTTTTTGTATTATCACTTTATATCGATAACTTTGAACGTGTATTAGCCGGCGCTGGTATTGTTGGTATCATTGTCGGGTTTGGTGCACAAAGCTTAATTAAAGATATTTTAAGTGGTTTATTTTTAATATATGAAAAGCAACTTCATAAAGGTGATTTTGTATCTGTAAACAACACGTTTAACGGAACTGTTGAAGACATTGGATTGCGCTTTTTAAAAGTACGCGAGTGGAGCGGAAAGCTATTAACTATAAGTAACGGTGAGGTAAAGCAAATTCAAAATTACAACATCGAACGGATGCGTGTTATCGAAAAAGTTGTAGTAAGCTATCGCGAAAATCCAGAACATGTAATGGAACTACTACAATCTGTTTGTGACCATCTAAATAACACCTACACTCATTTCTTAAAAAAAGATCATGCAGGCTCACCAATAGAACCTTATCAAGTGTACGGCATGACATCTCTAAATGCTGGGTACCGTGGGTATGAATATACTGTTGTAGGTCTTGTTGATGACGCTGTTTACTGGACAGCAGCGAAAGAAACAAGACGTGCTCTAGCTCAAGCTATGTACGACCAACAGATTATAATGGCTGAGGAACACATTCGCATTCAACAGCCCGACGAAAACAAACAGCGTTCATTCTCATAATGGACGCTGTTTGTTCACTTCTATCGTGGTGTTTCACTTGTTACAAAACCAAACGTTAAGTGGTCTTGAACAGGAATCCATGCGCCAATTCCTTGACGCGTTATATTTTTAATTACGAGCATTTTTTTACTACCCTTCAGAACTAAATACACTTCACCATATGTTACTTTTCCTTTTTCATTAATAGCTGGGGCATGTGCATATAAGTAGCCAAGTTTTTTAGTTGGTACATTATACACCTGTGCTTTTTTGGTACCGAGACCAATATATGTTTCAAACGATAAAGGCAGGCCGGTTTTTTCCGCTGCTTTTAGCATCATCATCTTTTTAACCTCTTCTGCATTTGGAACTTTCGCTGTTAAGCCTCCACGCACATGCTTTTGAGCATCTTGCTTATAGCTCATTTGTTGATTTTTTTTGCCACCACGATTGTCGTACATATTCGTATTTACTAATTGAAACTCCCAGTTCGCACTTGTTTCTGTAGACTCATAATTTAGCGGCCATTGCCCTAAATATATAGTGGCACGATAACCGATGGCAGTTGGTGGTGCAGATATATTACTTTCATTGAGAATTCGAATTAAGTCAGGGTTTTCAATAGCCACCTCTGCTGTTTCAATTAACTCTTGCGCCATATCACTTGGTTGTAAATACGGCAAATCTTGCGTCGGATTTGGGTACGTATTGTCTTTCGAAATATCTAATACTGAATCGGGAACTTTAAAGGCTACCTCTTTCTTTGGCTCTTCGGTTGGTTTTGTATCTTGAGCATCTTGAGCCGCATAGACGTTTGTAGCAAATATCATAACTACAAGACAAATGATTGTCATAACTTTTTTTCTGGACATCATATTCACAAAACTCCTTCCAACATAATGCTTTTGTATAGTTTTTTCTTAGGAGTAATGTTCTATCCATTTTTTTATAAAAAATGACAAAATTGAGTGTATAAAAATAGGTATTTTGTACCACAGGTGATATAATTTTTATATAGGAGGTGTCGAATTATGACAGACAAACTGAATGATTTACATAAACGGAATAAATTAATGGTAGCCTTATTATGGGGAAGTATTTTTCTTGGCATGGGGGCAGCGATTGACACGTTAAACACAGTCATTACTATTGCTATGGCAGGCTTTCCTGTTGCCATATTGTGTTCTATTCTTATTTGGAGAAAACTTGTAATACCCTACATCATGTACATCATAGCAATCGGATTGAACATTATCACATTCTTTTTCATTAGTGAAACATCCGAAGTTACAAATGCTCTAATTATTTTTCTATGTATTGCCATCATCTCACTTTATCACAACTTCAGACCTCTTTTATTAAGTGGGTTTATCTCAATCTTAATCTTAAATTACTTTTTATTCACTAAGCCCTCTTATGCTGAGGTAGATTTAGTAGGTATGAATGCTTTCGTAGCACTTGTTGTCATCGCTTTAGTTGTTCAAAGTCGCATTGGATCTAACATGTTGAAAAAGGTTGAAGAAAGTAATATTGAATCTGAAAAAGCCAGAGTGGCTAATGAAAACATTCTGAAAGAAGTGTCAAATACTACAGACGTGTTAAACAACTCAAGTAGATCTTTACGTGATAACGCCACGTATACAGGTACGATAACACAAGAGGTTGTTTCTTCGTTCCAGGAGCTTGCAACAGGTATTGAATCTCAAGCTTCTAGCCTTGCAGACATAAGCTCAGCTATTTATGATGTTAACAATAGCATTGTGCAAACAAACGAGGCATCAGCTACAATGGCGAATGCATCACGTGATACCGTTGATATCACACAGCAAGGTAAAAAAACAATGAACGATTTACATAAAAAAATGAACAACATCGATGATATGGTAAAGCAAACTGCTACTGTCATGACTGATGTAAATGAAGAAAATCAAAAAGTAGGGAACATTGTTGCCTTAATTGCGGATATTGCTGCGCAAACTAATTTATTATCGTTAAACGCGGCCATCGAAGCTGCTCGAGCTGGAGAGCACGGCAAAGGATTTGCTGTGGTAGCTGATGAAGTACAAAAGCTTGCCAGACAAGCACATGATGCATCGTCTCAAATATCGAGCATTTTAGGTACCATTCAAATAAAAATCAGTGATGCTACATCAATGGTAAAAGAAGGATTAGAGGTTGTAAGCGAAGGTAAACATTCAACAAACAATGTGAACAGCTTGTTTGAAAAAATTAATCAAAACTCTTCAAACGTCCTAGAACAAGCAGAATATTTACGTTCTATGAATGAAAGCCTAAAGAGTTCGTCTGAAAACGTCATGGAAGAAATAACATCCGTGTCGTCGATCACTGAGGAGTCAGCTGCTGCGGTACAAGAAGTATTAGCCAGCGCTGAAAACCAACAACAACGTGTGGAAGATATTATTGCTAGTATTCAAGAGCTACATAATTTAACGAAAAACTTAGAAACACTCACACAATAACACAAGAGACCGCTCTTCTATCCAAGAGCAGTCTCTAATTTTTTATTTTTCATTTACTGGCACAACAGCATCATGTAAGTGTTTTTCAAGCTCAGATGTATAGGTTTCTTGTTGTTCCTCACTCCAACTCAACATGTCAGCCATACACGCAATAATCCCAGCCTTCCGTTGCTGTACCGAAGCAATATTAAAAAATAACGCTCCTGTACGACGAATAAAAAAGTCATTTGGTGTAACGGTCATTTCATGCTCAACACTATATTTAAGTTGCGCGTAAATCTCTAAAGGCAATCCGTATGTCTCATTCGTACCTTGTTCGATAATGTTATAAACAGCATCAATATTCGAGCCATACATTCTTGTTAACTCGTTTGCTTTTTCTTCTGATAACCCTAATTCCATGCCACGTTGAACTTTATCACGTACAAACGCAGGAAAGTTATTTGAGCCGCCAACATGGCCACCTGATATTGGCATATTCTTTGTACGACACCCTCCAAAGTTTCCTTTTCCCTCCTGCTTTAACAGGTTTACGACAAGGTCTACAATAGTTTCACCCATTTTACGGTACCCTGTCAACTTACCTCCAGCAATCGTCAGCAATCCAGACTCTGATTGCCAAATCTCATCCTTTCGGGAAATCTCTGAAGGACTTTTACCATCTTCATGAATTAATGGTCTTAAACCAGTCCAGCTGGATTCTACATCATCTACAGTTAAATTTAGCTCAGGAAACATGTAATGAATCGCATCAAGTACATATTGACGATCATCCTTTGTTATCCGTGGATGAGCAATATCCTCCTTATACACTGTATCTGTCGTCCCTACATATGCCTTCCCATCTCGAGGAATAGCAAAAATCATGCGGCCGTCTTCCGTATCAAAATATACAGCCTGCTTTAAAGGAAAACGACTTTGATCAATCACTAAGTGGATTCCTTTTGTTAGCTGCAACGATTTACCCTTTTTTGAGTTATCTTTTTCACGCAATGAATCGACCCAAGGACCTGTTGCATTTACTATTTTGTTCGCACGGATTGTATACTCATCCCCACTAATTTGATCAACAACTTTTGCCCCTGTTACCTTTTTTCCTTCGTATATAAACTCTTCAACCTTAGCATAGTTGATTGCTTCTGCACCATGCTTTACCGCTTCTTTCATAACCTCAATTGTTAACCGTGCGTCGTCGGTTCGATACTCAACGTAATAGCCCCCACCTTTTAACCCTTGTTTTTTTAATAGAGGTTCTTTAGCTAACGTTTCATTTTCATTGAGCATACTGCGGCGTTCCGAACGTTTCACACCAGCTAAGTAATCGTACACAAGTAATCCAATCGACGTACTGAATTTCCCAAACGTCCCACCTTTATGAATCGGAAGTAGCATCCACTCAGGAGTTGTTACGTGTGGGCCATTTTCATATACAATCGCCCGTTCTTTCCCTACTTCTGCTACCATTTTCACTTCAAATTGTTTTAAATAACGTAGTCCACCATGAACAAGCTTAGTTGAGCGACTTGACGTACCAGCAGCAAAATCCTGCATCTCCACTAAAGCGACCTTCATACCTCGAGAAGCCGCATCAAACGCTATACCAGCGCCCGTTATACCCCCACCAACAACGAGCAAGTCATAATTTTGTCCTGCCATTTTCGTCAGTTCATTTTTACGTTCTTGAGCTGAAAAGTTTCCCACACTGAATCCCCCTAATATATTTATTTTTCACCCATGCCTTAATAAAATACAAAAAGAGACCACAAAGCACACGATAGGTTCTACCGTGGTTTGTGGTCTCTCGATTCTCTAACCGTTTATTAACTTATCACTATTATAACATTTTAAAAAAGAAAAACCATAATTAAAGAATAGTTTATTAGAAAACTTCTAAAACTGTATTTTACTTAAAATATTTCCACAGGTCTTTGTTTGAAGTTGTCACAGCTTCAGCGCCTGCTTCAATGGCTGTTTCAATATCTTCAACTGTACGAATTAATCCACCTGCTAATATATTTCTCCCTGTTTTTTCTCTAACTTCTTGAATGAAATTTGGCAACACTCCAGGCAATAATTCAATATAATCAGGCTGCGTTTTTTCAATAACTTGGTAGCTTTTTTCTAAAGCAGTTTGATCGATTAAAAATAAACGTTGTATAGAAATAATCCCTTTTTGCTTTGCCTTCATAATGACATTCCCTCTAGTTGAGATAATTCCAGCAGGCTTAATTTCCTGTATAATGAATTCAGTTGCATACTCATCACTTTTCAAGCCATGTATCATATCTACATGTAAAAACATTTCTTTCCCATGTGACTTCGCTAAAGAAACAACGTTTTTTACTTGTGCTACATGTAAGTCTAGAAACACTCCGTACGTAAACGAACTTTTTATCATGACTTCTAAGTCCTTCATATTACGAATAGCAGGAATTAGTTTTTGGTGCTTTAAATTCATTTTTAAGTCACTCCTTTAATGTGACTTACCCACTTCTGCATTAGCAGTATATAATTTTTCAAAAAACGGAAAAAAGAATTGAATAATAGGACCGATAGAAAACGTTATAATGAGTGTACCAACACCAATAGGGCCGCTAAGCAGAAAGGCAGCTACTAAAGCCAAAAGCTCATTCATTGTTTTTGCCATGGTGATATTTAAATTTAAACGATGACGTAACGTTATCATCAAGTCGTCAATTGGAACCGGAGCAAACTTCGCTTGTAAGTAAATGGCTACTCCCATTGCTATAACTACAATCGCTATAAAAAAAATTACGTAACGAATGAATAATCCTTGTAAAACAACTGGTTTCAACGCAATTAGAAGCCAAAAATCAATTAAGCTGCCAAGCATTATAATGGTAATAAGAGCGGGTAAATCAGGTTTCTTCTTCATAAGTAAAGCATTGATAACAATTAAAATACAGCCTACGATAAAGACCCAACTTCCAACCGTGAGACCCACAGTTTCAGAAAGTCCTACATTCAGGGCGTCCCAGGCGCCTACGCCAACATCTGCCTTAATCGTTAAGGACACTCCAAATGAAATAATAGTTAAACCAATTAAATAAAATAAACTTCGCTTTAACATGTACGTTCTCCTAGTCGTTAAGGTACCCTTATGATATGATTTCAAAGGTTTCTGTAATGTGAATGCTATTTACTACCGATTGAACCATAGGGCAATTCTTCCTAGCTAGCTCAATCGACTGTTCTACTTTCTTTTCATCTAATTCACCTTTTAATAGGTATGTGATTTCAATTTTCTCTATGCGATTTGCTTCTGATTCGTTTCGTATCACGTTTGCTTTTACTGTCATATCCTCAAGGTGTAGGCGTTTCTTCTCTAACACCTTTCGTAGCACACCAGCACTGCAAACAACAATTGATGAAACCATTAATTGATACGGGCGAAACCCAAATTCCTCGTTACCTGATACATGCAGTTCTCCGTATTCAACATTTGTTACAAACCCATTCTCCTTCATTTTAAATTCCATTATATAGACCTCCTAAAAATACCAAACATATAGCAAACATGCTATTTTTACATTATAATTTAGTTTTTAAAGACTTACTAGCGAGAGGGATAAAAATGAAATTACGATTTTGGATATTAGTAAGTATCGTTGCTATTTCAGGCTTCTCACAGGGGCTATTATTGCCTTTAATTGCGATAATTTTTGAAACCGATGGTATTAACTCATCATTAAATGGACTACACGCTACAGGTTTATACATAGGTGTGTTGTTAGCTTCTCCGTTTATGGAAAAGCCATTACAAAAGTTTGGATTTAAGCCCTTAATTGTTATAGGCGGGCTTCTTGTCATCATAAGCCTTGCACTGTTCCCGATATGGCATTCTATTCTGTTTTGGTACGTATTACGACTCGTTATTGGCATCGGTGATAACATGCTTCATTTTGCTACTCAAACATGGATTACATCGACATCTCCAGCCGATAGAAGAGGTCGTAACATTTCTCTATATGGTTTGTCTTTCGGTATAGGCTTTGCACTAGGTCCTATGATTACACCATTAGTCGAAATCAATGTTGCGTTACCATTCATCGTGTCGGCTATTATTAGTCTTGCTGGCTGGTTAACTGTATTTTTATTAAAAAATGAAATGCCGTCCTTTGAAACAGAAGGTGTGTCTCACCGTTCGTCAATGGGGCGATTTAAAAAAGCATTACAGCTCGGCTGGATCGCCTTTTTGCCTCCGCTTGGATACGGCTTTCTTGAAGCATCACTGAATGGGAACTTTCCAGTCTATGCATTGCGTATTGGATTAACAGTCGAGCATGTAGCATATATATTACCTTCATTCGTAGTAGGTAGTATTCTGTTTCAATTTCCTTTAGGTATCATTAGTGATCGCATAGGTAGGCGTAATACTCTTATATTAGTCCTTGCTGCAGGTAGTCTATCTTTTCTACTCGCTTTTTTCTCAATGGATTCTATTGTTTTGCTACTTCTTTCTTTTTTTGTAGCGGGTATGTTCGTAGGTTCAACATTCTCGATGGGAATTAGCTATATGGCCGACTTACTTCCTACCTCCTTACACCCCGCAGGGAATTTACTTTGTGGCATTGCTTTTAGCGTTGGAAGCATATCAGGTCCATTTATCGGCGGACTTGCCATTCAATTTTACCGAGACAGCTTCTTCTTAATTATCTGTATCGTGCTCTTTTTAATTTTTACTGCTGTTGTGTTATACCGCCCATATGTGTTAAAGGAGACGTCAGTATAAATTTTCTGAAAAATTACAAAAAAAAGTTGAACATTTTTCGAAAACTGTTATATAATACAAATATCAATAATAAACTGTATTAAAACAGATTAACAAAAAAGGAGCGGGTTACTAATGAGCAGACAAGAAAGAAAAAACATGATTGAATTTATCCAGATGAGAAAAGGTATGCTACAGGAAGCATTTATGTACATGACAGATTCAGAAATTGAGCATATTTACAATACTACGTATTATGAATATGAAGAAACAGTAGAATAAGAAATGCGGAAGCGCCCTGTTCAGCCCCGATTAGCTTAAACGTCCCTCACAGGAAAGTACTTCCCTCCGGAGGGGGGACGACGGCTAAAGACCTCAGGGGAGCTAGGCGCTGGAACTAGACACTAATCTAGGCAAAAAAACTTATCCTTTCTTTAAAACGAAGAGGCACCGGAAGCCTCTTCGTTTTTTTCTTTGACTCGAAAGGACTAAAGATACACAAGTCCTCTACCTCAATTTGAAAGAACCTCACTTACTTATATCGCTTTTTATCAAGTGATTACAGAGAGCCTCTCCGTTAGTTAGTTCTCATGTATGTTATACCATGGATTAATGTATATCTTTTCTTTATTTAATGTATTCCCTTTTCTTTTTTCACAAATCATGTTATAGTTAATTATAATAATTTTTATTTAGATAAAATTAAAAACAAACAAGCCAAAACAGCCGGAACGCTGCTATCTCAACGATAGCAGCATTTCTGCTTTTATACGGCTATTGATGTTGATTATTGTTATCAATGAGAAAAATAAGGGGATGATTGAGAATGGAAGCGAATGTATTACACAAACAACGTGAAAGTGCAGCAGTTAATAAAGATTCTTTATGGCAAAAGCTTGCTCCACATATTGAGCTAATTGCTGCGATTTTTAGTGGCATATTAATTGTATCTGGTTGGTTGTTTGAACGACTTGATAACACACCTTTATCAATTGCATTATATGTGTCTGCATTTATTATTGGTGGATATGCAAAAGCTAAGGAAGGTATAGAAGCCACTATTGAAGATAAACAGCTAAATGTTGAAATGCTTATGATTTTTGCTGCGATTGGAAGTGCGATTATTGGATATTGGGCAGAAGGAGCTATATTAATATTTATATTCTCTTTAAGTGGCGCACTTGAAACTTATACGCATAACAAAAGTCAACGGGAAATCTCAGCATTAATGGATTTACAGCCTGAAGAAGCAACACGATTTGATGATGGTACTGAAGAGCGTGTTCATGTTTCAGAACTACAGCGCGGTGACTTAATTTTAGTGAAGCCAGGTGAAAGAGTGCCTGTTGACGGCCAGATAACTAAAGGTTCTACGACTATTGACGAAGCTGCTATAACAGGTGAATCTATACCTGTTACAAAAGGAAATGGTTCAGAGGTGTTTGCTGGAACAGTGAACATGCGTGGTTCCATAACCATTGAGGTTACTAAATTAGCAAGTGATACACTATTTCAAAAAATTATAAACCTTGTGCAGTCTGCTCAAAGTGAAAAATCTCCTTCACAGCTATTCATAGAAAAATTTGAAGGCACGTATGTTAAGGTTGTGCTTGCTGTTGTATTTGTGATGATGTTTCTTCCTCATTATGTACTAGGTTGGAGTTGGACAGAAACATTCTATCGCGCGATGATTCTACTTGTTGTTGCATCACCTTGTGCCCTTGTAGCTTCCATTATGCCAGCTACTCTATCAGCGATTTCTAATGGAGCTCGCCACGGCATTTTATTTAAAGGTGGCATTCATTTAGAAAAATTAGCTCACATTAAAGCAATCGCCTTTGATAAAACAGGTACATTAACAAAAGGAAAGCCAGAGGTAACAGACGTTATTGTCACCCATATTGACCGTACTGAATTACTACGTGCAACAGCTGCGATTGAAAGTCATTCAACGCACCCTCTCGCACAAGCTATACTAAAGTATGTTAAGGTGGAACATGAAAAAATCCCACAGCCTGAGCATATCGAAGATGTATCTGGGTGGGGTGTGACTGGCGAAGTACTAGGTCACACTTGGCGCATAGGAAAAGCAGGATTTGTCGGGGAGGACAAAGCACATTCATTTGAAAATGGCATAGCTAAGGAGCTTGCTTCAGCAGGAAAGACAACGGTATTTGTTGAACGTGACGGGCAAGTAGTGGGATTAATTGCGCTTAAGGACGTTGTTCGTGAAGAAACAAAAGCTGCTATTGCAAAGCTACATGCACTTGGTGTTAGAACGATTATGTTAACAGGTGATAGTGAAAAAACAGCTAGATATATAGCGAAGGAAAGTAACGTGGATGACTTTTATGCGGAATGCTTACCTGAAGAAAAGGTTGAGTATGTTAAAACATTAAAATCTAAGTATGATACTGTAGCTATGGTCGGGGATGGTATTAACGATGCACCTGCCCTGGCAACAGCTAATGTCGGTATTGCGATGGGAGAAGGCACAGATGTTGCTTTAGAAACAGCTGATATTGTTTTAATGAAAAACGACCTAGCAAGAATTGCTGAAGCGATAGATTTATCCAAAAGGATGAACAAAATTGTTAAACAAAACATCGTATTTTCATTAGCTGTTATCGCGATTCTAATCAGTTCAAACTTCTTACAGTTCTTAGATTTACCGTATGGTGTCATTGGGCATGAAGGCAGCACCATACTTGTTATTTTAAATGGATTGCGTTTGTTAAAAAGCTAGGAAAACCGCTTATACAAAAGGCTGGCATTGTATTATGCCAGCCTTTGCTATTGTAATTTACATCTAGGTTTTCCCCGACAAATAGTAACAAGACTGCAAGCGCTCTAGTACTCCCTAGTGGTAGCTATTGCTTCCGTTAGCACTACTAGATGTTTTATTACCTTTAGCACCCTTCTTTTTTTGCTTCGTCTCTGCTCCATCTTTTTTTCCCATCGCTATCGCCTCCATCCAAAATACATCACAAGCTTTCGCTTGCACTTTTATTGTGTGGAAACATCTTAGCTTTTACAAATATTAATATTTGGCATGAATGAAACCTTTACACTTCATTGGTTTGTAACATGTAAATTAAACAACATTGGGCCTAAAAGGTTCAGCTTCATTTTTCTAAACTACGATAATACAATATTGCATTAATTTCACCGCCAATGATAATTATCATCCCTGATAGGTAAAACCAAATCATTAACACGATGACTCCACCTAAGCTTCCATATGTTGCGGTAAAATTCCCAAACAAATTGACATACAAACTAAAGGCAGATGAAACAAGAATCCATCCAATCGTGGCAAATAAAGCACCCTTTGTAACATTTCGTATGTGTAATCGCTTATTAGGTGCTACAAAGTATAAACAAGTAAAAACTATGAACAAAATTAAGAAGCTTACCCCCCAGCGAAGGGCATTCCAGACGACGAGAAATTCATCAGATAACCCAAAAACAGAAAAAATAAAAACACCAATATTTTTCCCGAACACCGGTAGTAACAATGCAATGATAATAACAAATACCATAAGAACTGTTAAAAAAATTGACATAAGCCTTGCTTTTATAAACGAGCGGTTTTCATTCACTTCATATGCCCGGTTAAAAGCACGAATAATGGCATTGATTCCGTTCGAAGCAGCCACAAGGGTACCTATAATCGTTAATGATAGTAACCCCTCATTATGCTGATTCGTTATATATGTTAAATTTTCTTCTATAATCTCCATAGAATTTCCTGGCGCATATTCACTAATGTACTCTAACACAACATCACTTGAAATTGGTAAGAAACCAATTAGCGTTACAATAAAAAGTAGAAAGGGAAATAGTGATAACAAGAAAAAATATGAAAGCTCAGCTGCCATTCCTTGCACTTCATCTTGTCTAAACCTACGCCATAATTCTTGCCAAAATGTCAGCTTTTGCATTCTAATGGGTGTCAACTACAACCACACCTTTTCTGTCCTATATACTTCATTAAATATGCTGCTCTTTTCTAATATCATCTAGCAAGTACTGACAACCTGCTAACACAAGATCATATACTTCTTCAAAATTACCCGTAAAATAAGGATCAGGAACATCATCAAGTTCTAAACCAGGTACATAATCAAGAAGACGTGCTATACGAGCTGACTTTTTGTACCCCGCCATACTACGTAGCTGCCCCACATTCTCTACATCCATAGCAATGATATAATCAAACTCTTCTAAATCACGATTTTGAACTTGTCTGGCACGTAACCCATCATAATTTACGTTATTATGGTCAAGAATATGCAGTGTACCTTCGTGGGGTGGATTGCCAATGTGCCAATCTCCAATCCCTGCTGAATCGATGAGAAACTCCCCCTTTAGTCCATTGTCTTCTATTAGCTTCCGAAAAACTGCTTCTGCCATTGGAGACCGACAAATGTTCCCTAAACATACAAACAATATCTTGATCATACTACCAACTCCCTTTTCTTTTATGAAAAGCTAGGGTTCATATACTAATTATAATAAATATTTCCATTCTACACCAAAAAGTTCTAATAAAATTTAAAAACATGTTACAATATTAAAAACATTAAAGGGGTGTAAGCTTTGAATTTATCAGTTAAGTCAATTGAAAATGTTGAATATATGATAGAGCAAATTAAAGAAAAGCTAAAAGTTATTAACATTGGCGCGATAAAACCAAGTCATTTTGACGAAGAGATGTACGAGGATTTATATGATATTTATAATCTGGTTATGAATAAAACATCATTTAGCCCGAGCGAGATGCAAGCTATTGTAGAGGAGTTAGGGAACCTACGCAAATCCTAAACCATAAATTAAACAAGACCAACTGTTTCTGTTGGTCTTGTTTAATCTTCTCTCAGTTAAACTGAAGCATCATAGATAGGAAATGGCGCATAAATCTCGTAAATTGACGCATAAACCCAAAAATTTCACGCATAATCTTCGAAAACCCACGCATAATTCCCAAAATTCCACACATAATCTTCGAAAACCCACGCATAACTCCCAAAAATCCACGCATAATCTTCGAAAACCCACGCATAATTCCCAAAATTTCACGCATAATCTTCGAAAACCCACGCATAATTCCCAAAATTTCACGCATTTACTCTGGAATCCTCTATAAATAGCTCGTTACGACACCACATTCATACACGTTAGCTTTACCAAAAGAGGAATATATTATGCTGTTATTCATATTTCACCCTAAATAATCCAACTGTAAAGAAAACCGCAGCAAATGCAAGTAACACGAGAACCGGTTGCCAAATATCTAGAATACTTCCTCCATGCGCAACAATTTCCGTAAAGCCTTTCATTGCCCACGTTGGCGGGACAAATTCAGCAATAGTACGCATAAACGCTGGTACAATTTCTAATGGCCAAAATACGCCGCCAATCATGCAAGTACTCATAACAACTATGTTACCAATTGCTGCTTGTTGGTCTGTTGTTTTCACAAATCCCGCTAAAAATAAGCCTAGCCCTATTAAACTCAACAATATAGCCGATACGAGAACTGCGATACTTAAGATATTGCCCCATTGCACACCAAATACTAAATTTGTTACCACCATTAACAATCCAAACTGAATCCAACCAATTACAAAAAATGATAACAAGTAGCCAAATAATATTTCAGCTCTTGAAACTGGCGTTGTCAAAAGTCGTTGCCATACACCTTGTTGGCGTGCCTCTAGAATAGTTCCTGTTGAAGTCATCATCATGATCATCACGAACATGATTGAAAACCCGGCAGCTCTGCCTGATAGATTCGACATGCCAGTTTGCTCCTCTACACGTGTCGTTTCAATTATCTCAAGACTTCCTGCATTAGTAGATTGATTTTGTTGTATGGTTTGAAACATGTTACTCCAAGGTTCTTCACTATATAACGCCCAAGTTATCGCTCCCTTTACTTGAAGACTAATTGCTAAAATATTTTGCTCTATTAGCTGTTTATATAGAGCTGTATCAAGCAATTCTGGTCCATGCTTAAACGACACACTAGGTTGAATTTCATTAACGACATCTGCTTCAAAGCCTTTTTCTACAAAAAATGCACCAGATAATTGTTTACTTTCCAATTGTTCGATTGCCTCATCATAGTTCAGCTTCTCTATCACTACAATCGACTCGCTCAGTAAAGTATCATATAGCGCTTGAGATAGCATCGTATCATCTTGGTCAACAAATCCAATTGTAATAGCCTCACTACCACCACCATCATCACCGTTGAATAAACTGCCAAACATAAAGGTAAATAATAGCGGCATAGCAAACATCCATATATACACTTGTTTATTCATAAACATTCGTTTCACTTCATTCATACATAGTACAAAACTTTTTCGCATGTTCTTTCCCTCCTATTCCAATAAGTTATTACCGTGGGATAAGGCGCCAAGTCCCTACAACAACAGCCGAAAGTCCAACACATAACAGAATGGCAATTGGCAGTAACAATGTATCCCAGCTAGTTCCCTCCATAATATTTAAAAAGCCTTCAAGTGCCCATTTGTTTGGTGTAAAGTCAGCTATTTTTTGGATAGCGTTTGGAAAAGTATTAAGAGGTATCATAGATCCCCCTAGCAACGCCAAAATCTGCACACCTATCGAACCAAAGCCATCAGCTGTTTTTTCATCTCGTACAACAGCAGCTAACAATATAGACAGCCCAGCAACCGAGACAGCATACACACTACTAACCGCAATAACCTGTAATACATCTTCGCCCCAATCAACACCGAAGATAAAGGTTGTCGCTAAAAGAAAAATAGTAAATTGAATAACAGTGTAATATAATGTACCTAAAAACTTACCGACTAAAATAGTTAAGCTGCTTGTTGGCGTTATCATCATCCTCGCTAACGTTTGCTCATGACGTTCTTGTAAAATAGATTTAGCCCCGTTCATAGCACTAAAAAGCAAGAACATTACCCCCATTCCAGCAGCGTAATATTGCATGCCAGAAATGGCTTTTTTTCCTACCGGCTCACCTGTTACTATATTTTCGTAATTACTTGCTTTTTCATCAAGTGGATTAGCCACTGCAGCAACTACCTCATTTACGTCCGCTTGCACCTTCTGCTGCGCAAATAAATCTTCTACTACAATATTTGTTGTCGCGTAGATTGATGCGACTTGCTTTGTATATGACGACACAATAGATTGAACGATGTCCCCTTGTAGCTCTTTACCCGGGTCCACATAAAGCTTTACCAGACTCTCATCATAGCTACTTGCTAACTTTTCACTCCAATTTAGTGGTAGCTCAATGCCAACATCTATCTTATCCGACTCTAATAAAGTCGTAAGCTCATATGGATCACTTACCTTTGTTACAACAATTAACTCTGTTATCTCCGGATCATTAAGCATAGTTTGAAAATTAGTGGACAATATATCATCGTCTCCTGATATAACCCCTACATTTGTTGTTGGTAAATCAATGTTCCCATTCATAACACCTGCTAGTGCTGACCCTAAAATAGCAGTTAACAAAACTGGCATTACAATCATGAGTAAAAAGCTTTTACGATCTAAAAAACGTATGATAAAATCCTTCCAAGCTATATGAAAACTTTTCATTATCGTTCCCTCCTCAATCACGTAATGTACGTCCAGTTAATTGTAAGAATACAGTTTCTAGATTAGGTTCAATAATTTGTATCGCTTGGATAGCTATATGATAGCTATTTGCTAGTTCTAAGATATTAGGTAATAGCTTATCGCTATCATACGAAACTACCTGCAATGTTTGACCATCTTCCATCACATTTACACCCGTAACACTTTCCACTTCTTGTAGCGATTGTAAGAAGTCTTCCCTCATCTCCTTAACTGACACTTCAATCATTTTCCCGCCACTAAGTCTCGTGATTAAATCACTCTTTGTCCCAAGAGCAATCAACTCGCCATGATCAATAATCCCAATGCGTTTACATAAGTACTCTACTTCTTCCATATAATGACTTGTATAAATGACAGTCATTCCTTTTTCATTCAACGTCTTTACTGTCTCTAAAATATGATTTCGTGACTGTGGATCAATCCCAACCGTCGGTTCATCCATAATGAGTAACTCCGGCTCATGCATAAGAGCCACGCCAATGTTTACGCGACGCTTCATACCACCTGAAAAAGTTTCCACCTTATCTTTAGCACGGTCACTCAACCCAATCAACTCTAAAATTTCGTCCGCTTTTTGTTTCGCTGCTTTACTAGACAATCCGTACATTTTTCCCCAAAATAACAAATTGTCTTTAGCTGAAAGAGTAGGATATAAAGCAATCTCCTGTGGCACTACTCCAATTTTCTTTTTAACATTCTTTAACTCGCTTTTTACCGAAGCATTATTTACTAATACATCGCCCTCATCCATTTTTAACAATCCACATATCATAGAGATTGTTGTTGACTTACCTGCTCCATTCGGACCGAGAAGTCCAAATGATTCTCCTTTTTCAACAGCAAATGAAATACCCTTAACAACTTCTCGCTTTTGGAAGCTCTTTTGTAAATTCGTAACCTGCAACATATTCGTTCCTCCCTGCAATCTTGTTAATCACATTTTAAAACAAATATGCACGTTCTCCATCTAGCGCGAGATAGATTTTTACAAATAAAAAACGACCTTTATAGGCCGTTTGAACACGTACAATATGCAAAAAGTCATCTATCCTGCGTCATTCCATACTTAACTGCGAATAACGCTGCTTGCGTTCTATCTCGTAAATAGAGCTTACTAATTATATGGGATACGTGGTTTTTCACCGTTCCTTCGGTAATAAAAAGCTCATTTGCAATCTCTTTATTATTCAGCCCTTCCCCAAGTAGCCTTAGCACATCACGTTCTCGTTCGGTTAGTTCGTTCACTTCATCAGGAGGCTGAGGCAATGATACATTAGGGGTGTGACCTGACGTTTGTTTTAATTCCTTAAGCATTTTTTCTGTTACATCTTCTGGTAATACTACGCCGCCCGCTTCGACTGTTTTAATTGCCTGTACAATCGTATCTGTTGGCATATCCTTTAATAAATACCCACTAGCTCCTTCTTGTAGCGCTTCTATAATTAATTCACTATCCTTAAATGTCGTGAGCATCAAAATTTTGATATGTGGAAGAGCTGCTCTTATTAATCTTGTTCCTTCGACACCATTGGTACCTGGCATACGTATATCCATAAGTACTATGTCGGGCTGTAACTTCTTTGCTTTTTGCAGTGCTTCAGCCCCATCAGATGCCGTTCCAATGACCTCAACACCCTCTTGTAAATTTAATAACGTTGCCAATCCGTCTCTCATTAAAATTTGGTCATCGACTACTAACAGCTTTATTGTCATGCTTAACACTCGCTCTCCAACTCATCTTTTTTGTTGATAGTGTGACTTTCACTGTAAAGCCACTATCCTCTTCTGATTTATACTTAATCGTACCACCAAGCTCTGTTACCCGTTCAACCATATTGCGGAGGCCAAAACCAGGCTCGATAGCGGCATTACCCTTGCCATTGTCGCGGATGCTAAGCATCACTTCATCTGTTTGACATGTTAATTGGATATAACATTCAGTGGCGGATCCATGCCTTTTTGCATTCGTGAGAGATTCCTGCGTGATGCGTAATAATACCGGTTGCCATGAAGTGGAAACAAGAACAGGGTCTCCCTCGATAGATAAGGAAATGTCCATGCCAGTAGATTGCGAGAAATCAAAAATTAATGTTCTTAATGTATCAATAAAAGAAGAATACTCTTCAGACTCATCTTGTATAGCTCTTACGGACATTCTAATTTCTTGCAAAGCATGTTCAGCTAGCTCTTCGCACAATTGAACTGTTTGCTGACTTTTTGACATATCTCTTGTAATGGTCTCCTTGGCAACACGTAACTGTATTAACAATGCCGTCATTTTATGTCCAACCGTATCGTGAATGTCCCTAGCTATTTTGTTTCTCTCTCGAATCATGGTTAGCTGCTCTACTTGCTTCGCATAATCCTGTAATTGTCCATGTACATCCTGAAGAGCAGTATGAGAATGTGATAGCTTATCATACTGTATTTCTAATTCCTCACGAGTTATATTCAACTTCCTAATTAATCCTCCAACAATAGCACCGTGCACAACAAACATAAAACTAACTAAATCAACGAATATATTACTAGATGGGGAGCTTATGTAAGAAAATAATAGTAAAGGAAGCCATATGACCAAAAAGGCAGCTATAAAAGAATATAAAATACTTTTTTTGTCAAATTGAAGAAACACTGTAACAGCAAGCACACCATAATATATTAAATAAAGTGCTCCACCATCCACAAACATAAATGCAAACGCAGTTATAAATGCAAAGTCCAGCCAGGAGAAAAGCATATTCCATTTTTGAAAAGGATCATGGAATTGGAGGAAATGATTAACTATGAGTAAAATAGTAATAATTATGACTGCTGTTTTTCTAAGATCAGAGGATGCTAATGGAATGTAATAGACAAGCCCCAATATGATAAACATACCGACTCTCGTTATTGCCATCACATTCAAAGAATTTTCTGTTTGCATAAGCATCCTCCCACCACTCTAAACTACGTAGATTTAATATTCACCTTAGATTAGTAGACAACTCCCTGTTGAATCACTTTTTTCTTTCGTTTGCTTAACGCAACAGGCGCATAAACAAGAATAAATAATGATAGTGCTAACAGCTCTAAATTAATAATGTACCAATATCCTGAGCCTAACCAATCCAACGGTGTTTTTGCCTCGGCGGACTTAGATAAAAACATGTAGTTAGCATTAATCAACTTATTTATTATAAAAACAGGAATCGCATATACGTTTAACGCGACCCAAGATGTAAAGGCCGATTTGAAGGTTGGACGGTATCCTTTCACGAACACAAAATACAAGAGTGTCCATGCAATCGTCATATGATGTAAAAAGAATTTTATAAAACGATAATGAGGAAAGCCAAAAGTTAAGTCCGGTGTAATAATCGCTAATAACGGTGCGATAAAGCCTATAAAGTAGAAAAAGTTAAACATTCTTTGACTCGGTTTTATGAGCATGTATACTCCAACAAACGTACTAAGTGAACATAGCTGAATAGGAATATACTTTTGTGGTGTCCATACCCCTACGGATAAAGACCATATTTGATAAGAAACTTCTGAGATAACTAGTATGGTCAGAAGACTCCATGGCAACCACTTTGAATGCTTGAGATTATTGCGAAATACATACATTGCGAAAGCTACTAGAACAAAAATAACTAAAACAACAAGGTGGCTAAATGACATTAAAGTAAATGGTACAGATGGTTCACTCGAGAAAAACAAAGATAGCATAAATAATCTCCTTATCTCCAAGATGTAAACTAGTTTTCTATTAGTATAGCAGATTTTTTATCAGGAATTGTAAAAAAACAGTAAAGCTATCATCACTCCCTGCATATATGTGTGGTAAAGGACGAAATGAGGGATGTTATGCTTGGCTACTGGGTTATTACCCTTTCTTTATCTGTTTGCTTTTTTTTACTAGTTGGCTCTTTTACATTAATTATGAAACTTGCTCTACCTAAAAGAGAATCAATTGAGATAGACCCTTTCCCAACGGAAGATTGCTAAACAGAAACAATGAGGCTGTCCTAGACAGCCTCAACATTTTTATCGCTGCGAAATAATGGAACGAATTCGCTCCTTCATCTCGCCTTCCATTTTCACTAACTCTTGCTCAGCCTCATGGCGCTTAATGCGTCCTTCATGCTGAATTTTGATTGTTTCCTCCAAAGTTGATAAAAGATTATCATGTGTTTTTCGCAAAGTAGTTATATCAACAATGCCTTTTTCAGCCTCTTGTGCAATTTCAATAGTACCTTGTTTTAGCATTTCAGAATTTTTAAGTAGTAATTCGTTTGTTGTTTTCGTTACATCCTTTTGCAAATCTAACGCTGTGCGCTGGCGGTGTAGTGTCAGTGCCATAACGATTTGATTTTTCCAAATCGGAATGGTATTTAAAATAGAGCTTTGAATTTTTTCCGCAAGCACTTGGTTGTTATTTTGGATAAGTCGTATTTGCGGTGCTGTTTGAATAGTGATATTACGACTTAGCTTTAAGTCATGTAATTTTTTATCAAAGCGCTCTACTGATTGTTTCATATCACTTAGCTCTTGAACTAGCTGTGGGTCATTCGTTTCATCTACCTTTTGCTGTAGAGCCGGAAGCACCTCTGTGCGAAGCTCATGTAGTTTTACCTCACCCGCTTCAATATAGAGCGTTAGCTGCTTATAAAAGTCTTTGTTTTTATCGTATAAATTCTCAAGTAACGTAATATCTTTTATTAATCCCACTTTGGCACGATCTAGCTGATCTGCTATTTTTTCAATTTGAACACTTACTGACTCAAATTGAGTCATGAACTTTTTGGCATTATTGAACATATTCCCGATTATAGGTATCTTTTTTTTCGGCTTAGATAATGAGTCGACATTCACTTCTTTAACACGATGCATTAAAGATGTCAGTGTTTGACCTACTTCACCACTGTCTTTCGCCTTCACATGCCCTAAAACCTTGTCGGCAAAAGATGAAATGTCCTTTTGCGTTGTAGATCCATACCCCATAACAAACGCAGAATCAGCTATATCAATTTGCTTTGCAATTTCTCTTACTTTTTCAGCCTCTACTTCTTTCATAGGCTGCGCTTCCCATTCTGTTACTTTGTATTGTTCCATTCAACCTCTTCCTCCTTCACCTTAGGCAATCCATCAGTCTTTAACATGTGCTTCATTACATCTAGGTCCGTATCCAATTCCATTACTTGATCAGATAGAAGGTTCTTCATTTGTCGGTCAAACTGTAGTTTTAATCCATCTAAATTCTCATCTAGCTTGCTTGACAGTGAAACAAATTCTTCTTTCGTCACTCGTTGATTAGAAAGTTCATTGAATTTCTCTATCGATGTGACATATGCATCTAAATAATAACTGAAATACTCCCGTGCTAACGGAGCATAGTCTGGGTTTTTCTCAATCGTTGTAAAAATATCCTTTGCAATGAAGTATGTTTCTTTTGCTTTTAATTTAAGCGGAGATTTGCGCATGTGGACAATTGCCCGTTCCGCTCTTTTAAGCTTCACGTAACCTTCTTTTATCAATTGCTTATAATACTTTGGGGCTTCCTTCGGTGGTGGACTTCCCCAATTAGACATTAAATCTAACAACTTCCAGATGACCATAAAGCTTATTACTGTCCCAATCGCAGCCACAAGCATAGGCAAACGAAATACAGACGACATAAACACATATAGAAAAAAGCTAATTGTACCTGCTAATAGTCCATTTGTTCGTTTCATCTTACATTCTCCTCTAAAAAAATACTGTACCTTTAATACGAACACGACAGAAAAATGGTTTCACTTTTAGAATAATCTATATTGAAAATAATTTCCATATTTCGACGAGGATTGTCTAAAATTTGTATGACTTTTTCGTTGCAATATTAAGTTATTACCCTTGTATCCTTCACTCAGTCATATTTCATGTTATATTTTCCGACTGGTCATCCTGTATTAGTTCTAAATATCAAAATAAACCGTTTCTACGTAAGAAACGGTCACCTTATTTTTTACTTACTAAAATGTATATAAAATGCTACACCATTATTTTCATTTTCCGCAAAAACTTTTGCTTGATGAAGTTCAGCAACACGTTCAACAATCGCTAACCCTAATCCGAATTTGCCGCCTTTTCCTTTATTGAATTTCTTAAATAAAGAGTTTTTCATAGCCTCTTCGATTTGCGGGCCATCATTCCAAATTTTTATAGTTTTATCATCAACAGCGCTAATAGATAGGCAGCTTTTAGCATAGCGAAGACCATTATCAATAATGTTCTCAAAAGCAACCTTCCATTGTTCTTCATTCCCGTATATTAACTCATTAAACACATCAACCTGAATATTTATCCCAGGTCGCTGAACATGAAGACGGTCTAAAATTTCAATTAATAACTCTTTAATATGAAAATACTCCTGCTTTGCTTCCTTCGTTTCATAATAATCCAATTTTGTTAAATACAATAAGTCCTTAACTCGTTTTTCTAATCTTTCTGCTTCTTCTTTAATAACATACACAGTACCTTGTAAGTCATTCTTTGGGAAGACTCCGTCCAAGATTGCATCGGCATAGCTATGAATGACCATGATAGGAGTTTTTAATTCATGTGAGATGTTTTGCAATGTAGCTTGTTGTAAATCATCTTGTTGAATAAGCGTTTTCCTCATCACTTCTATAGATTCCGCTAAATTCCCAATCTCGTCCTGCCGCTTCATTTCTAACGGTTCATGCCAATGGCGGTTTGCTATTTGTTTTACATGACTTTGCATTTGCCTTAGCGGCTTTGTTAAATAGTTAGCCAACCATAAAGCAGGAAGCCAAATCAAAAGTAAAGCAGCAACAATAATAAATAACAGCCGACTGAATAACGTTCTCACAAGTTCAGTTAAATACGAATCCCATACATATGAGATTAATATAACTTCCCCAAAGGCCGTGTTACCTTTTTTAATTACATAGTACATACGCTCACCGTCTATAACACCCTCATAACGCTTATATGCTGCCTCTTGCGATAAAGCTTGGGTACGAACATACCGAATAATCGACACCGGAAGCGCCGTTTCACTTCTCACTCTTCCTCGCTCTGTAAAAATAAGATGATTCACCGCTCGATTCGATTGTAAACTTTGATCTAACTCAATAGGATTACTCCCTGCCACACTATCCGATAACAGCGTCTCTTGTGCTGATTCTATCATGCGATACGTCTCTTCCATAAAAAAGTGACGTAGCGTAAAAAAAATCAGTATAGTAATTAAAACTGAAAATAACAAAGTTGCTCCTGTTAATACCACACCTATTTGCACAGACAATGGCTTATTTTTCATAATTTCATCATCCGGTAGCCGTAACCATAAATTGTTTCGATTCTAAGCTCTGGTAATCGTTTGCGTAGTCTCCTTACTAAATCATCAACCACTCGATCACTTCCGAAATAATCATCTCCCCAGATTTTATATAATAACTGCTCCCGGGAAAAAGCTTGAGAAAGATTTTTTGCGAATACTAAAAGTAAATCAAATTCTTTTGAGGTCAACTCAATGTTAGTATTCTTTTCATATACGAGACGCTTATTAATATGAATAGTGTAAGGCTCTAAATGTAATATATCGTCTGTGCTTTCTTGTTCCTGCTGGGTATTATCATGCTTATATACGCGCTCTAATATTTTCTTTGCACGAATAACTAGCTCTCTAGGTAAAAACGGCTTCGCTAAGTAGTCATCACTTCCTAATTCAAGCCCTAAGATGCGATCAAGGTCTTCATCACGAGCGGAAATAAAAATAATCGGAACATTAGGATCGCTTTTTTTGATCTCCTTAAGAAGCGAAAAACCATCTATATCTGGAAGCATTATGTCTAGTATCCATAGATCAGGCTTTTCAGAAATAGCTGTAAGTGCTGACTCTCCATCAAAGAAGGACTTAACCTGCCATCCTTCCTTTTGCAAATAAGTCGTTAAAATTTGGTTCAAGTTAATTTCGTCGTCAACTAGATATACGATATGATTTCGCACATTACTCACATCCTTGAACAGAAAATGGTCGTGTTACAGGACACGACCTTTTTCTTTCATTATAAACATGTTACATACATTATTGTACAGTATCGTTTAATGCTTTTTCTATTACATCATTCCACGCTTGGCAGTGTTCAAGCAAATCAGTAAGTGCTACTTTTATCGCGGCAGCATCCTCTGCATCAACAGCCTCTGTCAATGCATCATAAAGTGTTTTCCTTTCATCTCGTAAGTTCTGTATATCTTCACTGTCCATAAGATCAGCAAATTGACCTTGTATGCTATCTCTAAACTTGTCGCGCTCAGCGATCAATTCTTCTTTCGTAATGTCGCCAGCAACATAACGATCTCTTAAGTCTTGCATAGCTTGCTGATGCTCTTCTCGTGCGGCTTCCTGCTCTTCAGTAGGGAACGCCGCTTTTATTTCTTCTATTAGCTCGCTTCGTTTCTCTAGAGCTGCTTCCCACTCGTCAGCTTGATCTTCATCGTACTTTTCAACAAGAAGTGTCAAATACATTTCTTTGTGTACATTGTCTGAACTAGCAAACATACCGCCTCCACGCTCACCGCGCATCATACCTGGCCCACCAAACTTACAATCACCTTGTCCCATACCACGACCGAATCCTTCATGCATCATACCTTTCCCACGAGCAAATCCTTCATGCATCATACCTTGTCCACGACCAAATCCCATATCATCGCCCATCATACCTCTTCCGTAGCCATTCCCTTGAGCGAACATAGCCGGTGCTTTCTCGTTTCCGTTCGTAGCCTGATTCGTCACATAATTATCCGCCAACGATATCGCTGGGACAAACACTAGTAACGCAAGTGCACCAGGTATAATCTTTTTCCACATTTCTTTTTCCTCCCTACACTCATTTATTTTACATCTCAAAAATAACCATTAATTATGGTAGGATTTCCTAAACATTGTGTGAAATTGTGTAATATAATTAAGAAAAGCAACAGGTGCCTTGTCAGCGAAGGGAAAATTGGTTAACGACCAGTGCCAGGATTAGCGCCAGAACCAGTGCCAGGCACCGACAATACTCGACATTTTACGCACCCTTGGTATGACTAGGTTTAGGAAGGTGCCGAAAATGCGGTGCCAGGCACCTTCAAATTACGACGTTTTCCGACGCAATCTAGTAATTTTTCACAAGGTTTGAGAAGTTATTACACAATAAACTCAAAAGACCAGTGTAGTAATGCCTCCATACTATCTTTTTGTGAGATTAAGATTTAACTTAATAAAGAGCATATAGAAAGAGAGGAGAATTCGTAATGGAAATTGCATTTTTTAATGGTGAATTTGTAGATATCAATCAAGCTGTTATTCCTATTCAAGAGCGGGCTCATCAATTTGGAGATGGAATCTATGAGGTTATCCGCGTGTATGAAGGCCGGCCCTTTTATTTAAAAGAACATTTAGAACGGCTTGTAAATAGCGCCGAGGCCATTTCTTTAAAACTTCCGTATAGCTTAAGCGAAATGGACCAATTCATTGAAGAGGGCCTCACCAGAGCAAGCATTGATGAAGCTGAAATCTATATACAAGTTACTCGTGGGATTGCACCTAGAATTCACGCCTTTCCTAATGTGTCTGCTAGTTTCTCCATGACTATACGCCCGGTGCGAAAAATCGACCCTATAAAAAGACAACAAGGTATAGCCGTGCTTATCACGGAGGATGAGCGCTGGAAAAATTGTTATATTAAGTCTTTAAATCTACTTCCGAATGTTCTCGCTAAACAAAAAGCTATAGAACTTGATTGTGATGAGGCTATCTTCGTACGAAGTGGTTACATAACAGAAGGATCAAGTAGTAATGTCTTTATTGTTAAAAATGGGGCACTCATCACCACACCGGCCACAAATGCCATTCTACACGGCATCACTCGGGCAATAGTCTTTCAGCTTGCTAACCAACTAGACATCCCTGTTCATGAAAGGGCCTTTACTGTCCACGAGTTAGAAACAGCCGATGAAGCATTTATCACTAGCACCGTTTCAGAGATTTTGAAAATAAAGTCTGTAGGTAATTCTCACCTTCCTTCATCAAGCCCAATTCAAGATAGTTTATATCAAGCATTTCAAAGCTTATATAAAAGGTGAGTTTTAATATATGCAATATGTTAACAGTAGAAAGTGAAACGCTTTGTTAAACAAATGCGCTTCACTTTCTTTTTTTTATCAAAAAAAGAAAAATTTTTTTCGAATAAGTATTATCCCTAAAAAACCTTTAGTTTGTGCGGTTTTTCACAAATTCACTTTAGCTGAACAATCAACATATTCTGATAAAACCGACATAATTCGACAGGCTTCTGTGTTATAGCAGTAGACAATACTAATATAGTATATTATAATAGTCCTCGGGCCCAATAACTTAATTTTCAATAAATTATCTTTATGCAAAAAACTTAATAGAGGTGATGATATGACTTTAACGAAAAAAATACTGTTAGGTATGTTCCTCGGTATTATTGTCGGTATTTTCTTGAATTTAGTGACTCCTCAGGCTTATCCCACTATTGAAACGTACATTCTAAGTCCTGTTGGAAAGATTTTTATTAGTTTAATTAAGCTTTTAGTAGTTCCTATTGTAATTGTTTCGATTATTCTTGGTACAGCCGGTATATCAGACCCTAAAAAATTAGGGCGTATTGGTACAAAAACTATTGTTTTCTTTTTAACAACAACTGCAATAGCGCTAACCCTTGCTATTGGTCTTGCTACTCTATTCCAACCAGGAGTTGGTAATTTTCAGTTAGAGGGCGCACAATTTGAAGGAAAAGAAGCGCCACCAATCGTGGATACATTATTAAATATCGTACCAACAAACCCGTTTGAAGCGATGACAGAAGGAAATATGCTACAAGTTATATTCTTTTCAATTTTAGTTGGTTTCGCCATTTCACAGTTACAAGGGCGAGTAAAACTTGTAGTGGACTTCCTTGATCAAGCAAATGACATTTTAATGTTCCTAGTTGGTGTCATTATGAAGCTTGCTCCATATGGTGCTTTCGCATTGATTGCAGTAGCAATTGGTGGCCAAGGAATAGATGCTATTTTAGCAATGGCTAAATATTTCGGCATTGTTCTATTGGCATTGTTTGCTCATCTTGTCATTACGTATGGTTCGGCTGTAGCTATGTTTGGTAAAACAAACCCTATTACGTTTATTAAAAACTTCTCTCCTGCACTAGCTGTGGCATTCAGTACGTCATCAAGTTCAGCAACACTTCCTGTTTCAATGGATGTTGCTCAAAAGAAACTCAATATTCCTAAGAGTATAAGTGGATTTGTTCAGCCATTAGGTGCAACAATTAATATGGATGGAACTGCTATTATGCAAGGTGTTGCAACAATATTCATAGCTCAAGTATATGCCGTTGATTTGTCAATGGGTGATTTATTGACTGTAGTTTTAACAGCAACGTTAGCTAGTATTGGTACCGCTGGTGTTCCTGGTGTAGGCCTTATCATGTTATCCATGGTATTAACATCAATTGGTTTACCGGTCGAAGCCATTGGTCTCATTTTAGGTGTAGATCGTTTACTTGATATGACACGCACTGCTGTTAATATCACTGGAGATGCTACATGTGCATTAATGATTGCAAAAGGTGAAGAACGCCACGCCGAAAGCTATTCTGAAGCAATAGCAGAGTCGTAAACCGTACAAACATAGCAATGACACAGATTAAGGGGCACACCATAACTTATAGGTGTACCCCTTTTTCTTGTTCCCTTCACACATACATATCTCTCTTTTGAAACGAATAATATGTTAAAACTATTAATATACTAATAATTACAACTGATATGCCTATAAAGGTAGGTTCAATCCCACCACCATGAAGCATGTTTTTTGCATCGAAGTATTTAAAAGGTGTGATATATTTTAGTGCTGCTAGCTTACTATTCATATCAATGGCAATCGATAAAATAAAGGATAACAGTAAAATAGCTGTTGCTAGGGCTGGTGCTGATTTTGTATTTCTCTTCGTAGCAGCAAGCGCCGCTCCTATTGTTAAAAATAGTAGCTGTAAAAGAAACAGGCCTATCGTTAAAATGGTGATATCCCTTAAGAAGGGTTGGTCATTGGCATACATTTGCACCATCACAATGGATACTATGTAAGTCGTAGCTGTCATCACCATCACATTAAAAAGAGCAGCTAATAATTTTGCTGTTACAATGTTCGTGCGAGTAATAGGCTTTACGAGTAAAAACTCTACGGTTTTATCACGCTCTTCCTTCGCAATAATTGATGCTCCTAGCATGGCTGCGTGAACAGTAACCATAATGGCTATATATAAAAATAGTACTCCATAATAATCTATCGCTATCGTTAAATCGAGAGAACCTGCTCCCATGATTGCTTGCAGCGACTTTGGCATAGACAAAATTAGTTCATTTAATGATTGATCATCGGTTGCTAAGCCCGCATATTTCCCCATTCCAGCAGCTATAAAAACCAGTAAACCTATACACCATAAAACAAGTGATTTAATATGTGATTTTAGCTCCTTTATAAAAAGATTCATCACGTGTACCTTCTTCCTTCGTTGACTATTAAGCTTGTAGATCCCTTTTGTTGTAACTTAAATACGCTAAAACTACGAAAATTATTGTCGCTAGTACACTTATAATTACATACGAAACGTTCAGTTCGCCTCCATGAATGAGGTCACTTGCGACAAAATACTTAAATGGATTAACATGTTTGAGTACTTCTAGACTACTATTAATATCTATAAGAATAGATAAAATGAATAACAGTAATACAATAGCTGTTCCCATACCTGTCGCAGACTTCGGTTTTTTCTTCCCAGCCGCAATTGCAGCCCCTGCTCCCATAAAAAGATACTGTAGTAGTAACAGCCCAATCATTAACGTCAGTACATCACGGAAAATACCTGCTGAATCTGTATGCATTTGTACTGACATGTATGCCGTGGCAAACGTAACAAAATTAAACACGATTATGTTTACAAAAACAGCACTTAATTTAATAGTGACTACACGTGCTCGTGTAATGGGCTTTACAAACAGAAAATCCGCTGTCTTCTCTGCCTCTTCTTTTGATATGATTGATGCCCCAAGCATCAAAGCATGAATGGCACCCATGACTAACAAATATAAATAGATAACTCCAAAGTAATCAATAGCCTTGGACAAATCTAAATCTCCAGATCCAATTAAAGCCTGTAATGATTTCGGCATCCCTTTAATTAACTCATTAATTTGCTGATTATCAGAATACGTCCCGTATTCCGTCATCGTAGCTATGACAAGAAACATGCTACCAATACACCAAAATAACAGTGATTTTTGATATGATTTTAGCTCATGCATGAACAGCTTCACAATATCACCTCTCTTGACTTATTAAAGAGCAGACACATCCTTCTTTTTATAAATAATGTAGCTTGCCACGATGGCTAAAATAAAAAAGCTAACTGTTAACACTAGAAACGGTATTTCGTAGCTTAAATTTTCAGCAATGTACGTTGTGTCATAATAATTAAATGGTGTGATGTAGCGTAAAGGTTCATCACCTGTAGCAGACCCTACCATGCCAATCGCAAAAAAAGCAAACACCGTACCTAACGATACAGAGATAACCGACTTAATCCTTGGAAATAACACCGAAGTAATAAACCCTAATGCTACGAACATTAATTGTATAAACAGTAATGTGATAGCAATCATAAATAGGGCATTGCCATCGTATTCCTTTGTTTTTACGATAGACACCATCACAAATGTTGTGATTAAAAAGAACACATTCGTAATAAATAGGGACGTAATGGCTGCTAAAAGCTTTGATGTGACAATTTTTGTACGAGATACAGGTTTTGATAATAAAAAATCTGCTGTTTTTTCTCTCGTTTCCTTTGATAAAATAGAGGTTCCAAGATTCATTGCTTGTATAGCCCCCGCAAGTTTTACATAAAGAAATCCATAAGAGAAAAATCCAATTACACTGAAAAAACTATCGAGTGATAGGCCGATCGCTTTTCTCACTTCAACGGGAAAATCCTCTAGTAATTTACTAAACTGCTCAGCATCCTTTGCAATGGAAGGATACATCGATAAAAACAAGACAACAATCCCTATTAGTGACAGTGTCCAAATGATGGTTGATTTTCTATACGCCTTTAACTCATGCAGATATATATTCATATATTATTTCTCCTTTTCATAGAAATGCATGAAGATTTCCTCTAACGTAGGCTCCTCTACCCATACATTTACCATATTAATCTCGGAGAGCTTTCTAATAATCGTGTTGATGTCCCCTTTATAAATGAATTGAATCGCTTGACCATCTATTATTAGTTGATTAACGCCTGGTATATTTAAGTACTCATTTGCGATAGTTTCTTTCGTTTCTAATTTGAACTTCTTATACGTATCTTTTTTTAACACGCTAATTTTCTCTACTTGTACTATCTTGCCTTCCTTGATAATGGCAACTCTATCACATAAACGCTGCACCTCGCTTAGTATATGAGACGAAAATAGGATCGTAGCGCCCTTCTTATTCTCTTCTAGAAGTAAGTCGAAAAACTTTTGCTGCATAAGTGGGTCTAATCCGCTCGTAGGTTCATCTAAGATAATTAGCTTTGGTTCATGTAGAAGGCCCTGTACAATCCCTACTTTCTTCTTGTTTCCTAAAGAAAGGTCATCAATTTTTTTAGTAAGGTCTAATTCAAGGATTTCAGCAAGCTCTTTCATACGTTTACTACAATCTTTCTTATAGAAGCTAGCCGAATATTTTAAAAGGTCGATGACCTTCATGTTGTCATAGTAAAATACTTCAGAAGGTAAATAGCCAATCTCCCTTTTTATTTCATCACTATGCTCTAATATATCCTTTCCGAAAATTTTCGCACTGCCACTAGTAGGATAAATTAACGATAATAGTGTACGGATTGTTGTTGATTTCCCTGCGCCATTTGGGCCGATAAACCCAAAAATTTCCCCTTCTTCGACTTGAAAACTTACATCAGAAATCCCACGAGCCTTGCCATAGCTTTTCGTTAAATTATTAATTTCAATTGCGTACATATGCCTAGCCTCCTATTTATAAAAGGATGTTTTCAAAATATCAATATATTGGTCAACTTCGTCGAATGCCTCTGAGAAATCGAGATCCTGTTTACCTGTTAACTTGATTTTTTGAAGCATTTGCTCACTATACCCTTCTAAACTCCAGTTAATAATGTTAAGTGCTTTCCCTATGTCAATATCCTCTCGAAATAGTGTCACATCAAAGTCTTGGTAAAGTTTATCCATTCCAAGCTCTCTCATTTGCTTTGTGATTTCGCGGATATCATCAATGACCTCTGATGCCGTTTCTACTTGGATAGAAATTAAAAACTTAATTATGTCAGGATATTGCATAAGTAGCTTCATTTTTAGCTGCGAAGCATCCTTTAACCGCTGAAAGATGTCCTTTTCAGAAAGGTTTATGCCATTTAAAAATTCGTCCATAATAATAGTAATCGTATGCTGTGTAAGAAACGAATACAGGTCTTTTTTGTTCGTGAAATAGTGAAACAGCAATCCTTTAGAGATCCCTGCCTCTTTTACAATGGCATTGGTAGAAGCATTGGTATAGCCTTTCAGAGCAAATTCCTTCATAGCAGCATTTAGAATTCGAGTTTGTTTTTTTCGGTCAATATTTAAAAATTTAGATACCATGATATCTCCTTCTCTCAAAAGTTGACCAATGTGGTCAATATAATTGTAATGCTCTTTGACCACAACGGTCAACCTGATTTTTGTTTCAAACTTGTGAACTGTATATTTTTTCCTAAAAAGAAGATATAATATCAGCAAATAACAATAAGAGACAATATTCTCAATAAATTGTAATTTGGATTGTGGAGGTCTAACCACTCATCAGAGTGTTGAGCTACATTTCTCCCTAAAGATAATCAGCTATAACTAAGTGGATATAAATATTATGTCGAAAAATGTATTTTCATAGTTAAAAAGAAGTGTATAATATGAAGGGTAATAGTATAATAGTCCTGCTTATTTTTAAGATTTTAGAGAGTTTTATGAAGGAAGGAAAATCGCCATGAATAATCCCCCAAAAAATACAGCTTTAATAAATGAGGAGATAAAAGCTCTTAAACTATTTATTATCTTGTTTTACATTATTTATTTTGGATATGACATTATTTATTACTTTATAGACCAAAATCTTTTAGTGCCAGAACTGCCTTATACGGGTAAAGGCTTAGGTATTTGGTTATATATAATCCTTCTAGCTATACTTCCTATATCGGTCTATTTAATAAATAAAAAGAATAAAGTGTATTCTGTAAAATACTTGTACATCACTACCTTTCTGGTAATAGATTTAATTCATCACGCACTTAAATATTATGATAATAGTGATATGTTCAGAAGTGGGAACGCAATAGAACCTTTTATAGTATTATTTGCTCCCCTTTTTATAAATAAAAAATATTTCTGGTTTGTGAATATTGGAATCGTTATTAAATATGCACTGTTAGGTTTAATATTAAAAGAACCGGTCGTAGGTTTACCTATTATTCTGTTAACGATTTTAGCAGCTATAGCTTATATTCTTTTAAATCGCTTTTCTTCATATTTACATACTCTAACAGCTACTCACGAGGAGCTTCGTCAATCTGAAAAGCTAGCCGTTATTGGAAAAATGGCAACTGCAATTGGTCACGAAATACGAAATCCATTGTCAGCATTAAAAGGATTTACCCAGCTTCTTAACGAAAATAAAACAGGGAATGATACATATTATCCAATTATGATTCAGGAGATAGATAGAATTAATGACATTGTGAGTGAATTAATGTTGCTCGGAAGGCCTAAGGCAATTAATTCAGAAAAAAATAATATAGGCGAGATTATATATTATGTAACGTCTATTCTGGAACAACAGGCAAAAGCATGTAACATCTCCCTTAGTACAAAACTACATGCTGACGTACCAACTGTACTCTGTGACGAAAACCAAATGAAACAAGTTTTTATTAATTTAATTAAAAATGCGATTGAGGCCATGCCACATGGGGGAGAAGTTGTTATTGAAGTAAAACCTTACGACCAAACGTCCATTGCAATTAGCATCAAAGATGAGGGGTACGGTATGGCGCATGACGTTATTGAAAAATTAGGCGAGCCGTTTTACACAACAAAAGAAAATGGAAATGGATTAGGGTTAATGGTCACAAAAAAAATTATTGAAGACCATGATGGAAAAATGAAGATTACTAGCGAACTTAACAAAGGTACTACATTTAGCATTATATTACCTATATAATCGTTCCTCAGGATAGAGCTGCCCAAAAAGTAATTTTCCCGGCAACTAAACTATGAAATGGATAAGATAATAGACGAAATCGTCATTGTTTCCATACTGCCGCAGTGAGTAGGAGCTAGCCCTTATTGGACAGCCCCTATTTTTTTTATAATAGCCGTCAATTGATGAAGCTGTATATTTTTTCCTTCATACAAGATATAATGACAATATATAGTCCACGAGGAGGTGATACGATGGCAGATGTTTTTTCAAATATGCCGCATTCAGTATCAACTCATGCAAAGCCTAGTATGTAGGCGATACTTTGCATGGGGTTAAACTTCATTTATTAAATATCGCCATATTAGGCTTTGCCCTTATTTGTATACAAATAATAAATAAGGAGCTGGCCAACATGAAATATACGAATGCAACAGCTGTATTACCGGAATCTTTAATTGCAGAAATTCAGAAATACGTGCAAGGTGAGGCACTTTATGTGCCGAAACCTAAAACAGCCTATAATAAATGGGGCAGTCGATCCGGTGGAAGAAAACAACTTGATGAACGTAATGCTGCTATAAAGAGCGCTTATAGAGAAGGCACTTCTATGGAGAATTTAGCTAGTCAATACTTTCTCTCCATAGATACGATTAGAAAAATTGTATATTCTAAATAATAGCAAGCACTGATGAATGATCAGTGCTTTTTTATGTAAAAAATGTTTTATAATCATTTATTACATTTTTAAGGGGCGTAAATTGATTATAGTATAGAAGGAGGGATTAATATGGAAGCATTTATGAGAAGTGACCAGTTTCATTTTATTAAACAACAAACACAAAACTTAATTAATGCGCACTCATCTGCGAATGATAAAGCTGTCTTACAAGCAGTTAAGGCAATGGCTTTAGAAAGAGCAATACAGCTATTTCCGGAATTAAGCGCAGAACAAAGAGATTTACTAAATAATATTGTTCATGTTAAAGCAAAAGAAGATGCCGAAGTATATTTAGGAGAGTTAAAACCATTTGTCATACCATTCCAAAGTATATCGGAAAAAACACTCCAAAAACTATTTCCTAAAGTAAAAAAATTAAAGATGCCGTCACTTGGTGTCTATGACCTTAAAGAAATATCTTACTTAGCATGGGACGATAAAGGAACATTTAAAAGATATTTGATAGCTCATTATAATGATAAATTAGTTGGCCTACATGGAATTTTTACACCTGCTATCCAAAAGAGTATTTGTACGATTTGTAATAAACATACACCCGTTGGCTTATTTTCCGTAGAAACAAAAGGCCAAATTCTAGATACGTATACGTCACGAGGAAATTACATTTGCCAAGATAGTATGGCTTGTAACATGCATGTGACCTCACTTGAAAAAGTGCAAGAGTTTGTTGAGACTCTACAAGCAAAAGTGAACTGATTTTACAAATGCATGATAAACAATACGATAACTATGTTGAATCGCTTTCATACTAAAACCGGATGCCAATGACATCCGGTCTTAAATTATTTTTTGAGATAAACTTTACAAGTACATTATCCTTTAACCGTAGCGCCTTTTTTGGAAGTAACTTTTCCTTTTCCTGTAAGTACAAGTGGTAATAACAACACAACACCGCATGCAATATATACTGCTACGGCACTAGCCGTTGAAGCTGGTTGCCCCGCATATTGAACTGCTTGCCCTGCAACAATGTACCACGTAACAAGAAGTGCATTTACAATTGCCCCAACATAAATTGTTCCTGTTCTTCTATAGAAGAAGGTCGAGATCATAGCAACTAAGAAATTGATAAATACAAATTGGAAAGCAACTATACTTAATAAAGACTTCGTTACATCCATTTCTTCGGTTAAAAATAACGGAGCGTATTGTATAGCTATTAACACGATAATTCCAAGCGTATTGATCGCAACATTAGCTAAAAACCATGTCCATGCTGTTTGTCGCTCAGACTTGCCTTCTTTTAAACGTAACTGACCATGTAATAATGCTCCATTAGCTAAGAAGAATACTAAAAACGGTAATAAGTAGCTTAACATAATAACAAAATGTGGCCAGTCGAGTGGTTTAAAGGCCATAACCCAAATACGAAAATCTATTAAGAACATCGCATCTGCTAATAATGTTAAAACAAACAGTGCGCCCACAGTATATATACCAAGTAGTGCTGCTTTTATCATTTTATTAAAATCAAGTGATAAACCTTTATCTGAAAATGATAATCCATAATTA
This sequence comes from Bacillus sp. HMF5848, assembly GCF_003944835.1. Taxonomy (GTDB): domain Bacteria; phylum Bacillota; class Bacilli; order Bacillales; family HMF5848; genus HMF5848. The sequence continues at coordinate 741,975 of NZ_RWIV01000001.1, read as the reverse complement.
TAAGCTGTTGCACCTTGTTTTTTATTGCTTACAAAATGCCACACTGCAAATAACACAGCCGCGATTATAGCATTAAAAAGTACCCATACTACGAAACCATTCGTGAGGGATTGCGGCCAAAAACTACTTACAGGAAACCAAGCCGTCCCCCATGCTTGAAATGGAAAATATGTTAACGCCGGAATCGCTGCAGCTATTACAGCCGCGATAGCCCAAGGTCCTTTAGATTTATATCCTTTGTATTCAGGAATTGGTCTAACTAACGCTGAGAAATAATTTGTGCGTAATAAGTTCGCACCAAAAGATAATAAGAACATTAATGAACCAATCATCGCAGCCAAGGTAGCAAATTCCTTAATCATCCATGTTTGATTTGAAGGATCAATTGGATTCGGTGCTGGCATCGCCTGTTGCATAAAGTCCATGACATATGTGGTAGATTCAGTAGACCAGTGATTAGATGGATGTGTTTCTGTTGGAATATATAACATACGTGCCGATTGATCTTCAAATGATCCATATAATTGCTGAGGAACAACCGTTGATTCTGTACCAAAAACCTTCTTAATTTTATCTGTATCCACAATCTGCTTCGCTTGAGGAACCTCCCACATTAGCTTAGCAAATTCATCATACTTACCAAACACGATGGCATAATTAAACTCTGAATTAGCTGTTACCTCTCCAGCGCCATATGTCTCTGTTGATGAACCAACTTGGATAACCGTGTGAATCCATTCTGGGAATGCATTTGAAGCAGCTAACGTGGACCAGCCACCCATGGAGTGCCCTTCCACAGCGATTCTCTCTTGATCAACAAACCCTAACTCTCGTAAATAATCTAAACCTGCAACCGCACCACGTGATGCGGCTTCTATCGGCTCTTGCTCTGAGTATCCATGACCTTGCATATCCATAGCTAACACTACATAGCCACGTCTTGCAAATTCAATATTGAATGCATCTTGTACTTCTCTCGAATTAATGTAACCATGCATAGTTAGAATAGCAGGAAGCTTCTCTTCGGGATTCATACTTGCTGGTGTAAATAATTTAGCACTCAACACATTTCCATTATTTCCTGCAAATCTTAAATCTTTTACTGTTACATTGCCAAAGTCTGTTTGAACATTGTGCGCGACCATACTACCTATTAAGACAATAACTAATGATAAGACAACTGCCCATCGACTGGAAAAAAAACTTTTCTTCATTCGTTCGTCCTCCTCTTTTCTATTAGATAGTAAGTTTGAATACGCTTACAAAAATACACCTCCTATAATATAAAAGACCCACATACTTCGCCTATATAAAAGCGTATATATGTGAGTCTCGAATTCTCAATTCACAACTATTAACTTGTTTTTAGTATAAATTTCCCATAAAAGTAAAGTCAATATAATCCAAAATTTTGAGACTTTTTTTAATATTCTATTCACATGCCTGTCTGTTTAGTATTAAAAGTGTATGAAAAGTTACTTTCATGCATTTAAGTTTTTACTGTAAAACACGCTTTTGTTTTGTTAATTGATGAAACTCCTCGTCAAGCTTTAAATACTCTTCATCACCTGGTTTTAAAAATGATAGTTGACTTACCACTGAATTAAGACGATTTTGAATACGCATAAGCTCTTCTTCCCGATCTCTCTCTTCTGAATTTTCACTGTTATTTTTCTTCTGCAGATATTGTTCATAGTTCATTTCATAGCGATTTATCTTGCCATTTTCAATTATCAAGGTGGTTTGGCACAGCTTATTTAGGAAGTACAGATCATGAGATACAATCAGAAGCGTCCCGTCGTATGATTGTAGTGTTTCTTCGAGCATCTCTCGACTTTTCATATCTAAATGATTGGTTGGTTCATCGAGTATAATCACGTCATACTGCTCCATGATCATCTTTACAAGACGAACACGCATATACTCACCAAAGCTTAATGTCTGCATTGATTGATGGTGCATATGTCGTGGTAAGCCAATATTCACAAGCAATGTACGTGCTTGCTGTAGATCATTACGATGCACGAGATTAAGCTCTTCTATCATAGATCGTTCTGACGCATTAAAATCATCTTGAGATAAGTATCCTATTTTTAGGGACTGGCTTACCCAAAGCTCTCCATGTGATAATGATTCCTTCTGTAATATTACCTTTAACATAGTCGATTTTCCTGTACCATTCGCCCCCACTAATCCTACTTTTTCTCCATACGTAATATAAAAATTACTGTTAGAAAATAACTCATGACTATTAAATTTCTTGCCAATATTTTTAGCCTCTATAATTCGTTTCCCTCTTACACGTTTCGATTGAAAAGAGAATTGTACAATTGATTCTTCTTTTGGTTTCAGTACCTCAGCGACTTCTAATTCCTTTTCAAGTCTCTTAATATTAGATTTAATTTGTTGATCACGCTTTTTCGCTTTTTTACGTTCATGCTCTCGCAGCCCCATCATCTTCGTGTCAGATTTACCCGCTTGATTATGAGCCTTTTGGGACCAACTTTTTAGTTGTTCAATTTTCCCTTCAATTTCCTTTACACGTTTTTGCTGACTTTCATATTGGTGTAATTGAATAGCTTGTAAACGGGCTTTTTCAGATTTATATAAGCTATAGTTACCGTTATATTGTGTTAGCTTTCCATGTTCTAGCTCAAAGGTTTTTGAAACTGTTTGATCAAGGAAGTATCTATCATGCGAAATAATGATGACAGTGCCTTTATATTTTTTTATCTGGTCTATTAACCATGCTGTTCCTTGAAAATCCAAATGATTGGTTGGTTCATCAAGGATGACTACATCAGCATTACTTGCCCAAATATCCGCAAGAGCGAGTTTCATTTTCTCTCCACAGCTAAGCGGTCCCTCTTCCATACGAAGTCCAAGTTGTTTCGTTAGCGGTGCCAGTTCAACGGAATACTCAGCTACTTTTTCTTCATATGACTCCTGTTGCGTCAAATACTCCAATTTTATATTAGGCTTATAACAGATCACTTCTCCACTATCTGGCTGACATTGCGCAATAAGAAGTTTAATCAAGGTTGTTTTCCCAGAACCGTTATCGCCAACAATTGCTAATTTGTCATTATGATATACATCAAAATCAACGCCTTGTAATACCTTTTTATCAATGAAATTTTTAGATATATTTCTTAAACGATACAATAACATATTATTTTCACCCCTGTGTTTACTACTAGGGCACGAAAAAACTCCCTAGTAAAATATACTAGAGAGTGGGTTTTATAGCTGCGACCAAAGAAAAATATGCCAAATACAGCTCTATGAATGCATAATACTGCCCTAACTGTTCGGGCACACCCATGCCATACTGCTTTATATTTGGAGGTTTAAAAAAGTGCAGACTAATCCCATCTCTAGTGAAAGCAATTTTAAAATTTGCATTCTTTGTTAGAAACGGATTAGTACTTCATCTGCTTACCTCACATTTTCATAAATTTTTACATTATTATTGTAAATGTTTCCCTGTCGTTCGTCAATATTATTTCACAAGATAGGCAATTCCATCCGGATGAATCCCCGTTTGAATTGTATCGACTTCTTCTAACGTATTCATATCAATGACTGATATGTTGTTTGTTTTATTATTCGCCACATACGCTTTGGAGCCATCTGAATTGAATACGACACCACCAGGCCAGACGCCAACACGAATACGCTTGATTTCCCAAGGGCGAACAGTATGTTTTAGTTGTTGTGCCGTATCTATAATACTTAAATCACCAGATTCCCGGTTAGGGATTAGAGCGTATTTTCCATTTGGTGAAAACACGAGACGAACAGGACATGCCCCTATTCTTCTTTTATGTAAAATTTCAAGTGATTCAACGTCCATTACGTAAAGGGTGTTATCATCTTGGTTTGCTACATACAACTCTTTACCATTTGGATGGACAGCGACCCCTTCTGGACCTTTGCCTACAGGGAAATGATTCACAACTTTCTCTGTTTCCACATCGACAACTGTAATATTATCTGATCCGATGTTTGGTACATAAACCGTTTTGCCATCTGGAGAAAAGGAAATCATATGCGAATATGTTTGATACGTTGGAAAAACATTGGTGATTTCATCTGTTTCCGTATCTATAACAAATACTTTTTCACTATATGTTGATGCAAGATACAGCTTTTTCCCATCATTCGTTAATCCAAGACCATGGGGAAAATTGAAATCAGGGTGCTCTAACGTTTTTACAATCTCAAATGTTTCATTATCTATAATATTCAACTTGTTTCCTAGTGAACATGTAACATACGTTTTACGTCCATCATGACTTACCACAACCTCATGTGGATTATAGTCCGTTTGTATCGTTTTAATTGTCTCTTTTGTTTCTGCATCAATAATAGATACCGTATCTTCATCTTTATTAAGCACGATAAGTAGTTCTGCCATATCTAATCTCCCCTTTCATAATTAGTATAGTATCATAGTTTTGTATATTCAGATAATAATAATATGGTACAATGAAATAAGGTTATTTTGAAGGAGTGAACACATAATGAAAAGCATAAAACCTGGTCGTGGCCCCTCTGCTATGAGTGCAGCTGGTGGCGTAGTCGCCGTTGTATTCGGGATTTTCTGGACTATTATGGCTTTTACCATAACTCGAAATGCACCGTTCCCTATGATTGGGATTATATTCCCTCTGTTTGGTCTTTTGTTCATCGGCATTGGTGTGATGAATGTAATATATCACTACAAAAATGCTACCGGTAAAAATCGCATGTCCTTGTTAGATATTACGGATCAAGATGAGGAACCAGATCCATTGAACAAATATTTTGGGGATACAAAAACGGCATCTTCACAACAAAGTAAATCTTCTTCATCAAGTTCGGTACGCAAATTTGAAGGAGACTTTTGCCCATTTTGCGGTACAAAAGTAAGTGACGACTTTGACTTTTGTCCTAAGTGCGGAAAAGATATTTAAAAGCACAGCATGATAACAGCTGTGCTTTTTTGTGTAAACACGAATGCGAACATCCACACTATCTCGGTAATAACAGAAATCTTGTATCAACTGTATTGTTGCCCCCCTTTTTAAAATCTCTCGCAACAAAACTATACTGTTACAACCTTTCAAATTTCCTAATATCACAAATAGAACTATTCCATTCTTATGCTAAAAAAGATGTTGTCTTAATCTATAAACTTATCAGTATACTTACTCTCAGCCAGTATGTCTTCTGCAGGCATTAATGTCCACTCTAAGATGTCTACGTCAGGATTATGTTCTATGTATGACTTCATGATTTGGTAACCCACTTTGTAATTTGAAAGGCGAGGTATGTTAGCATCCCCATATATGAACTTTTCATATAGGCTCTTGTCTGCTGAATTCATATCCTTTTTTATTTCTTCCCAAACAAATTTCTCGTCATCATATAATATGTTCTCTAACTTTGGCAATACATCCGGATATATCATTTTAGCAAAAGCCACTGCCTTTCCCTCTAATAGAATGTTCCCAATTAATGTTGGAAGACTACGATTGGTTTTATCTTGGTGTTCTAAAAAGATTGTATGATGATATTCGTGTGCTGTTACGTTTTTTAGCTCCTCATCTAAAAAAGAAGACCCTATTTGTAAAACAACCACTTCCTCATTAAGAGTAATACCTGCTGAGGACGATGCATATCCGTTACTAATAAAAGGAATAATATAAAATTTCTTATCTCCACCGGGTAACAGGTCTCTTGATTGTTTTAATGCTTCAGAGATAGCACTGTTAATAATGTCTTGATACTCACTTAGAATAAGAATATCTCGCTTTAATTGATAAATATCTATTGGTACATCGAAATACTCTCGATAATTACTCGTATAAATATCATATCCATCGTTTTCACCAAAGGCTTCTGTTCGAAATGGTTCAAGGACAAATTCGCGATATGTACTAGCATCATGGGAATTTCCCTTTTCCACATATTGAACATAGCTCATTAGTTCACCATACATAGGAATAATTTGAAATTCCTGATTATTATATGTGAAAGTGTGTGGAGAAGGCGGCGTATACGGTTTGTCTTGAAGATTTGATTGTGTGGTATTAATTGCGCATCCAGTCATATATATCAAACCACTTAATAAAATAAACATGTACATTGCTTGTTTCAATTAAACCCCTCCTACCTATTTTACCCATAATTTGTAAACTTGTATAATTAATATACGTTAAAGCATATTTGAAAGTTTCAAACTTCACCTGTGCTCACTAATAAAAAAAGACTATCCTTTAAAAAAAGAATAGACTTAGTTGAACATATTTTTTTGTATAACCTTTAAATCTACAAAATTTTTCTTTTGTATAACTTCTTATTTGATATATAACATTATTAAATCCCAAAATGTATCATGTATTTGTTTGACTCTCTCGCCTCGGCAATTTTTAAAGCTAGTTCATTTAGTTCAATAGATTTCTTAAAAAGCCTTGAAGTTGTAATTACATCATAAAATAACGGTAATGATTCAGGTGGAATAATGGATATTCCCCAATGAGCTAACCCATAGGCAGGACGATTGATTGAATGAAAATATGTCTTCATGATAGTTAAATGAGGGATTAAGTTATTAATCACATCATCATCAACAGAAATACAGTTGTATTGGTGTGGCTCATAAACACTGTATTCTGTCTGACGGTCAAAAGCATCAATGATCCCAAATTCATGATCACACGGCATACATTCATTCCCTTCACTTATTAATTCCTGTTGTGATAAGGCGGAAAAGGAGCGACACGCATGACAACTTCTTGTTATACTCTCCTAATACTCTCCCTTATTAGAGACGGATACTACATTTATCTATTCTCAATTATATTTTTTATTTCTCTTAATACCGGCATCTCCTCTAGCTCTTCAGGTGTAACATGGTCCCAAAGGATACCTGTAGGTTTGTCATACGGCGTATGCGTTTCAATGAGTTCTTGTTCTGTTGCAATCCAGTCTACCGCTAAGTCAAACTCATCGCGAGGTATGTCATCTGTTACCAGTTGCGTGCTATGAACGGTTGCCACAACAGGTACATGAGGGTTACCTAGCTCGCGAATTATGGCATACTCGCGGTCAGCATACCCTTCCCCTTTGCCAATCCGTCTCCCATCTCGATGCAGAGCAACAGATCCGACTACTATCATATCAATGGTAGGAAGCTGTGATAGAGGTATCACTTTCCCATACGACATAATATGTGATAATGATGCAGCCTTTCTTTCTTCCCCTTCAGGCACCCATTCAGGTTTGACTTGAATAAATCCATCTTTTAATCGTGGTGTTGGTACAAGAAGAATTTTACCATCCTCGAGTACTTGTTTACGAATTGGTAATTGTGGCGCATCTGGATTCACCTTTATCACTTTAGCATTTTTATAGAACGGCAGTTGAAAGATTTTACTTGCTGCCTTTTCTGCACCTTTAAAATTTGGAATGCGGTTATGTAATGGAAACGGAAAACGTCCATTTTTCTCTTCCGTTAATCGTGTCCATATTCGATTTCGTATCTCATCTTTTGTAATCATATGATCATCCTTTTACTATGTCTTCTGCTATTGCCAAACCTGATAAAAACGCACTCTCTAATCGTGTTCGTTTTGCAGTATCGTTAGGTTGTAAAAAAGCATCTCCCCCTATATACAGTCCATCATCTTTAACGAAAGGCTGGTATATAGGCGTCATTGCTTCCGCATAACGCCAACGTTTAATTTGAATAGATTGGACGTCATCTGGTCGAAAATACTTTGCGCATTTGCCTATCATAGTAGAAGCAACACCTTCATCCGATTCTTCGTAATGTTGTTGACTCCACTGTGTAGTCATATAAACAGAAATAATTGATGTATTCGAGATTCCTTTTTTTTGTTGATCAGCCAATCGGACAATTGCGTCATCTAACATGGTAGGATCATCTAAATGACCAGACACGGGGAGTTTGCTTTCGTTATTCAACTCTACTAACCCAACTATACATGGAGCAAATGAAATGTTCTCCAATTCGACTGGCACATTTACCTGGCTATTACGTAACAGCTCTGTAGTTTGTGGTACAGGTGCTGTGACAACGATCTTTTTCGTTTTTATAGATTCCGTTCCGTCGGAAACAACATAATGATCATCTTTATACTCAATTTTACTAACCTTGTACTGTAGTTTAGTGGGAATATTAATTGAAAGATGTTTTGCTAAACTGTTCATGCCGCTAATCGCCATATAACGGGTATGATCATTACCGAACCATTTGTTTATAAGACCTTGCTTTTTCCATGTATCAATGTGTGCTCCAAATTCCTTTGAACGAACGGTAAAAAATTGTGCACCATGATCAGCACGTCCCACTCCTATTCTCCTTGTAGCCATTCGTCCACCCACACTATTACTTTTATCTACCATTAAAATGTTATTTATTCCATTAGTTAAAAGCTCACGCCCGATTGTTATCCCTGTCAAACCGCCACCAATTATAACAACATCATACATCTTTAAGCTCCCCCTCTCCCTAGCATTGTAACGCTTTCCATTATAGTATGCATGTTTAAATCGGTAGATTGTTACCCTCGGGTCAACCGTTTAATTAAACATACGTACGGATAGATTCCCTAATCCCCCTACTAATACCTTTCTCAAGTAACTCCGGCAGCAAAATAAAAATCAAGTTTATTATTCCAGTAATAGTATAAATTAATGGTAAAAAGTTAGGGAGTTGATGTTTTATGAAGAAGCGGTCCTTAATCATTTCTTCTTTAGCAGTGGGAGGTATTATATTTTTAACTCTAGGGCATTACGAAATGGCCTACACTCCCAAATCAGAAAAGATAGTTAATCCACAACAGAATGTTACTACAGATAGAAATTATATACTACAAACGACAACCAGGGACGCTCAGCTTGCTCAAGAACTTACCCCTGAACACATTGAATTTGGTAAAGAAAGCTTTTTTAAAGACACATTTGGTAATGAGGTATTTTTTACAGATATAATGGGGATATTTAATGGGCCCATTACCTTAGTCAATATAGCAAAGGCTATTAATCAACTGGGAGGAAAAGGTACAACAAATTTACAAGTGAAATTAGCTGAAGATTATAGTATAGGAGATTACTCTTTTAAAAAAGGTGATAAGCTCGATACAGGTCTTGATGTGCCTAAAGGTAGCTACATACCACTTGGCGTCAAATTTGTTTACGACAAAGGACGTGTAAGAGCTGGTATAACTTGCGCCGCTTGCCATGCTACAACTACTCGCGATGGCCAAGTCATTCAAGGGGCTCCTAATACCGATCTTAATATTGGAACTGTATTAGCAATGGCAACAAACACAGCCTCTTATTTTACTCATACGGAAATAAAAAGCATTAAAGATTACATAACAGAGCGTAGCACTTCTTTTACAACACCGGATGGAAAAGCGAACAAGCTGCCAGACCCTGAAAAACTTGAACAGTTCGTTGATAGTCAAATAATCGAATGGCCAAAAGGGAGTAATGATACAACAATTGAATTTAAAAACAATCCTGTGCAAATACCAGATGTGTTTACGCTTGGAGATCACCCCTATGGATGGAGTGGTCAAGGCTTAGCAGGTCCATATAAAGGCTTAACTGCTGCTATTAACAACGCACATACTCAAAATATGGACGCCACTTCACAGTCAGAGTTAAGTAAAAAAGTCTTACAAATTGATAAGGATGTATACCTAGGAACACTGTTACAAAATGCTGCTAATTCAGAGTTCAGATACGACTCTAAGAAGCACGGTACACCATCTGAATTTTTTAAAACGATAGATCCCACACCAGGCACACCAGGCGTTAACGAATTAATTATTTCTTCATCATATCCAACAGCTTCCTATATGTCTAGCACAGGCTTATTATCAAGCTCTCCTGGATATAAGGCTTGGGAACAAATGAACGCGATGAGTGCGTATATGAATACACTTCAGCCTCCTCAAACTGTGGGAAAAGGCATAAACGTTGCAAAGGGAGAAGCTGTATACCAAAAGGCTGGTTGCATCACATGTCACGGTGGGACTTACTTTACGAATAATCATCTAATACCTACTAGTGAAATTAAAACAGAGTCTTCTCGAGCAATAGCTTTTGCCCCGACCGAAAGATTGTTTGGCCCACCCTCTGTTTGGGACCCAAGCACACCAGTACCTTTACCTGATAATCCTAAGGCATTGCCTGTGCCTCTTACTCCATTTGAACAGAGCGAGCTTGCTTTCGGTTGGGCACATAATAATGCAGAGGGAGGATACAAAATACCAAGTCTACTCGGCCTAAAATGGTCTGCTCCATATCTTCATGATGGTGGCGTTGCTGTCGGTGCAGATAATGAATTCGGCGCAGGAAATACTCTTTTTAAAAACATACAAGCCGATCCAGCAAATAGTCTTCGAGCTTTACTAGATAGATGGCTCCGCCATAAAGTGATAGAAGCTAATAAAGAGTACTTTAAAACAGCTCGTGTAACAGGAGCGGGGCATAACTATTGGGTTGATGAACAAGCTGGTTACACTGCAGAGGAGCAGCAAGCATTGATTGATTATTTACTGCAGATTACTTCAAAGGAGCCAACACCATGAAAGCCGTTACTTATCAAGGAATTAAAAAAATAAAAGTAAAGCATGTTGAGGATCCAAGCATAAAAAAAACTGATGATATTATTATCTCTGTTTCTAAAAGTTCGATTTGTGGCTCCGACTTACATCTGTATCACGGGCTAATTCCTAGTATGAGTAAGGACTATGTCATTGGTCATGAGGCTATAGGTAAAGTAGAAGATGTTGGGCGAGATGTCACTTCCGTTCGCAAAGGGGACAAAGTCATTATCCCTTATCATGTAGCTTGTGGGGTCTGTGCCTATTGTCAACAAGGATTAGGGTCTCTTTGTGATGAAGCTAATAATGAAGGCGAAGCAGGAGGATATTTCGGTTGCTCTAGGTTATATGGAGATTATCAAGGGAGTCAAGCAGAGTTACTCCGAGTACCGTTTGCAAATTTCACACCATTCCGAATTCCAGAGCAAAACGAACTAACAGATGATGAACTTCTATTGTTAACTGACGCTGTCCCTACTGCTTATTGGGGTGTACACCATGGTGGAGTGAAGCCTGGTGACACCGTGGTTGTTCTTGGATGTGGGCCTATCGGACTGTTAGTTCAAAAGTTCGCATGGTTAAAGGGTGCCACTCGAGTTATTGCTGTTGATTGTGTACCATATCGCCTTGAACACGCTAAACGTACTAATAAAGTAGAAGTATTACCTTGGGGGCATGATGTTGGAGACTTAATCAAGGAAACAACAAGTGGCGGCGCTGATGTAGTCATTGACTGCGTCGGTATGAGTGGAAAAATGACGGCAATGGAGCTTGTAGAAACCGCTCTTCGGCTACAAGGTGGAACAATGAGTGCTATAGAAACGGCGACACAGGCTGTCAAAAAAGCTGGCACAATTATGTTAATAGGTATATATGGAACCCGCTATAATGCTTTCCCACTTGGTGACATTTTCACACGAAACGTGTCTTTAAGAACTGGATATAATCCTGCCATTCATTTAATTCCACAGCTATATGCTATGCTTACTCATACAGATATTAAAATAACCGACATCATATCACACCGTTTACAACTTGATAAAGCAGCGCAAGCGTATGAAATATTTAATGATAAAGAAGAAAACTGTCTCAAAATTATTTTACAGCCTTGACTTTTGCCAAAAATATTTTAAAATAAGAATATACTTTATTACTTAAAAGCGTTTAAGCATAAAAATAATAATGTAGCTGCGTATCCTAGTAGTTTGTTGTTAGACAGTGTCTAGAGACTGGATGGTTGCTGAAAATCCAGGTCTACAACAAGTGAATTACACTACGCTATATATGCTACTAGTTTTGTAAGTGGATGAGATTTATTTCATCAAAAAGGGTGGTACCGCGGAGTCTCTTCGTCCCTTGTTGGGGGATGGGACTCTTTTTTTATTTTTTTAGGAGGTATAAGCATGGCTGAATGTGATCAATTTATCCCGCTACACTTTATTGAGAAAACACCCAAAACTCAACAAGAACTCATTAAGCAATATGTAACTAAGATAAAAAATAACGTAGCTACTATTGGCGAAGTAACTACTGAAACACTTGAAGCACTGATTAGAACTGCTGGTTCGGCTCCCTCCGGAGCGAATCAACAACCATGGTCATATGTAATAGTTAAAAAGCAGGAAATTAAAAACGCATTACAGCAAGCAGCATATCAGGAAGGACTTACCGACACAGCTTTTTATATAAAAAACTCTCAATATACTATTGTGCTATTCAAACAACAGTATGGGTTCAATCATGAAGGAAAGAAAATCAAACACTATTATCCTACTGAGTCAACTGCCATAAGTGCAGGGTTTTTGTTTGCAGCATTGAAGCATGCGGATATTAACTTTTCAGTTCATGTTCCAATTGAAGCTTCTCATCAAATACTAAAAAGAAACGTCAATGAAATACCTTTTTTGCTATTTACAATAAAAGGAAGCGATGTGAACTCCTATACTAGCGCAGTTAAATACTACGAAATTATGAAAACGAGACGAAACGTACGTGATTACAAGCAACATCCTGTTGATTCTACTATTATTGCCCATGCTCTAGAAGCAGCAGCATATACTCCTAAGATATCAGGGGTTTCATCATACCGGTTCATTATTGAGACTGATCCAGTCATGAAAGCTCGCATTCGAGAACAAGCTGAGGTTGAGGAAAAAAAATTATATGAGGAACGGATTTCGCATGAGTGGAGACAAGCATTAAAACCATTAAATACTAATTGGCAAAAACCGCATTTAACAGATGCCACCTTTGTTATCACTGTTTTTCGTGACGAACAGCAAGCAACTACCGATACTATTATTGTAGACTCTCAAAAAACATCCATTACGATGAATACTATTATCCCTGCAGGTATGGCAGCAGGTATTTTCTTATCAGGTATACATCACGCTGGACTGTGTACTCTAACATACACCCCAAGTCCCATGGTATTTTTACGAGAGTTATACAATCGACCGAAAACAGAGATGCCTATACTTGTACTGCCTGTTGGTTATCCTGCTGACGGCTGCATCGTACCCAATATTACGAAGAAACCTTTACAAAAAATTCTTACTAAACATTAGGAGAGATTAATATGAAATTACAACGATCTTTAGGAAAGTGGCATGGCTATGCATTAATGATTGGAGGTATGATTGGATCAGGTATTTTCGTTGTTACAGGGGAAGCTGGAGCACAGACAGGTCCATCTGTTCCTCTTGGATATGTAGCATTACTACCAATCTTATTATGCACCGCGCTCGCCTACTTAGTTTTTTTAAGTACTCCTCTTGGGAAAAGCCCAGGTGGTGCCTACACACACATTAGTCGTACCTTTAATAACCATTTTGTTGGCTTTATTTTTATGTGGTTTCAATTCATTGCCTTACTAGGTGTTATGGCTGTTATTGCAATTTCGTTCGGTGAATACGTTGCGACCTTAACAAATTGGGGGAATCCTCTTTTATTAGCAACAGCAATTCTAGGTTTCTTTTATATATTAAATGTAACTGGCGTAAAATGGTTTGGACGTATTCAGTTAACTATGACGGCTATATTATTTGTTTCTATCCTTGTCCTTGTTATACCTGGTTTGTTTCACATTAAGCCAGCTAACTTTCAACCACTTTTTCCGTTTGGTCTCAATGGATTTTTAAGCATTTTACCTAGCTTGTTTTTTGCTTATTTTGGCTTCGAGCAATTAGCACAAGCTGGTGGAGAAATGAGAGATCCGCAGAGAGATATGCCTAAGACTATGCTACGTGGCTCGATTATTACCATGATTATTTATTTTCTAGTATCCATTGTAGCATTCGGTGTTTTGCCTTATACAGAACTAGCCGCATCAAAAAGTGCAATGGCAGATGTTGCCGCAATATATCTTCCATCTGCTGGTGCTCTTGTTGTTAACATTGGAATACTTATGGCCTTTGCAACTACATTAAACTCGCTCATTATGGTCGTATCACGCATCTTATTTACATTCGCTGACGATCATATCGTTCCTACAAGCTTAGCTACTGTGAGTAAAAGATTTGGAACACCACATATCGCATTAACCATTAATACGGTTATCGTCGGTGTGTTACTTTGGACTGGTACTATGAACTTTGTCTTAACTATTGCTCTTCAAGGTATGTTCTTAATGTATATAGGCCATTCTGCATCATTGGTGGCACTTCCGTTCGTTCGACCACAATTGTTTAACACGGCTCTATATCGCCCTTCAAAGAGCATAATGGTTGGATGTGGGTTATTCTCTATTGTAGCTTTAAGCTTTTTTAGCTATAAGTTAATTACATCTGTTCTACCAGTTATAGCAATTTGGACTGTACTCGGCATTGTAATTTATATGTTAGGGAAATTACAAGGGAAGAAGAAAGGCTTTGACTACAAAGCAAGCTTGTCAACAGATTGGGATAATGTTGCATAAGAGAAATTTCTTATAAAAATCTAAAGGGTGTACCAAAACTAAATTTTGGTACCCTTTTTCTGTTGATCTCGGGTAAAGGTTCACCAATCGATGATTATGTTAAAGTTACGGCTTACACTAGTTGTTAATTTTGCTACCATTGCGCTTCCTTTCCACAAGCTGACTGCCCAACTACCCTCACGTGATGTTTTTGTCATCAAAAAATGATTCTTCTCGCAAAATAACTGACAAATTAACACAAGACATGTTCATCTTTAAAAGGGAATTTTTGATGACCTTTTGAGAACGTCTCAATTTTTACTATCTCCATTGACAAAAATGGTAATATCTTATAATATGTAGCTAACCTGAACTATAAGGGAGTCATGCAGTATGTTAGGTGTCGTTCTTAACTAAAAACGTAACTAAATACGTTTGGAGCCAAAAAAGCAGCTTAAAGGTGCTTTATTTAAGTACGCATATGTACTTGGCTTACCAAGTTAAGAACACAGGTTAACACACTCGCTATGCCTCTACAAAAGTCAAGCTGTGCCTGTATAGGAACAGTTTTTTTGTTGTAAACAATAGGCCTTTCAAGTCTATTTTATTTGGCATATTTATCATTTGAGTCGCAAAGAACCTAGGTTCTTTGCGACTTTTTTATTATTTAAAATTAGGAGGAAAGAACGTTGAACACACATACATTTGATATTTTACAATTCAATGAAATTAAAAAAGAAGTAGCACGTTATGCACTATCGGATTTAGGGAAAGAAAAAGTGCTGAATTTGTATCCATCTTTTAATAAAAAACAAATTGAAGCTCAACTACATGAGGTAACAGAAGCAAAAGTCGTGTTAGAAAAAAGTGCCAGTGTACCAATTCATAGCTTGACAGGGATGCAACAAATTTTTCGATTATTTAACAAAGGAGCTGCTCTAAGACCAGACCAACTAATGACAATATACGAACTATTAGATACGGTTGAAAAGCTACGTAGATTTATGCAGGATAAAACCTTTATAGCTCCTCATATATCTAGCTATGTAAATGGATTAGCAAATTTAAACGAGCTATCATCTGAGATTATTCGTTGTATTCGCAATGGGCAGGTCGATGATTACGCAAGTAAAGAGTTGCTTCGAGTTCGCAAACAAATATCTATTTATGAACAAAGACTTAAGGACCGCCTTGAGAAGTTCGTGAAATCAGCTAAATATACTAAGTATCTACAAGATACGGTTGTTAGCATACGCAATGGGCGGCACGTTATATCTGTAAAAAAAGAATATCGTAAAATGATAGCTGGTACGGTGTTAGACACATCAGCCTCAGGCTCAACTGTATTTTTGGAACCAGATGAAATTGCTCACATTCAAGGAGATATTGAGCTGTTGCAATTTCAAGAAGAGGCAGAAGTACAGCAGGTTCTTTTGTTTTTAACAGGGCTTGTTGAACAGCATGAACAAGATATCAAACTAGCTGTTGAAACGATGGTTCATTATGATGTTTTATTCGCTAAAGCAAAGTATAGTGTTGAAATAAATGGAAATCCCGTAAAAATCAATGACTTTCATTACGTCCATTTAAAGCAGGCGAGACACCCACTATTACGAGAAGATGCTGTACCACTTACACTAGAACTAGGAGATTCTTATGATGCACTTGTTATTACCGGACCTAATACAGGTGGTAAGACTGTAACCATCAAAACAGTCGGACTGTTAACCATTATGGCACAAGCAGGATTACACATACCTTGTAAACATGATAGTGACATTGCCATTTTTAATAAAATTCTAGTTGATATCGGGGATGGACAATCAATTGAACAATCGTTAAGTACTTTTTCTTCACGGATTACAAATATTATTGAAATTTTGAAAGAGACAACTCACCAAACATTAGTCCTTATTGATGAGCTTGGTTCCGGGACTGATCCAGGAGAAGGTATGGGATTAGCAACCTCTATATTACAAGAGCTTTATGATAAGGGTGCCACTCTTTTGGCAACTACACATTATAGTGAGATAAAAGAGTTTGCAACAGATACAGAAGGTTTTGAAAATGGTTCAATGGAATTTGATTTAGATTCATTGCAGCCAACCTATAGATTACTGATTGGTAAGGGGGGTGACAGTCAAGCGTTTGCTATTGCCTTAAAATTAGGAATGCATCCGCGCATAGTAGAACGCGCTCATCACATTACTTATAAAGCAGAAAGATCTTACAACTCATCCTTTGAGCAACGTGAGCTTGAGAAGCAATTAGCATACAATCAAAAGCACATTAGACAGATGAAGCATAAGCATCGATCAGAAAAAATAAAAGTAGAAAGTTTATTTAAAAAAGGAGATAACGTAAAAATTCCACATCTTAATGAGCATGGTATTGTACGTGATTCAGCTGATGAGAAAGGCGAAGTAGTCTTGTTAGTAAAAGGAGAGTTTAAGACGATCAATCAAAAACGTTTAGAGCTTTACATTAAGTCAGAGGATTTATATCCACCTGATTATGACTTTGATATCATCTTCAAAAGTAAAGATTATAGAAAGAAAGATAAACTAATGAGTAAGCACCATGTGGACGGATTAATTATTAACCACACAGAACAGTAGCATACTAACAAGCCTTGGCTCTCATACCAAGGCTTGTTATTTATCCTAAAATATTGCGTGCTACAAAATTCTACAGCCATTGCTTGAATAAAATTAGATTCATAATTTTTTATAATGACTATACAACAAAAAAACCAACCTAATAAGGTTAGTTTCTTTGTTTGGACGCGCCTTAGAGGATTCGAACCTCTGACACACGGCTTAGAAGGCCGTTGCTCTATCCAACTGAGCTAAAGGCGCATAATAATTTATAATGGATCTTCTGGCGGAGAAGGAGGGATTTGAACCCTCGCGCCGCTTACACGACCTACACCCTTAGCAGGGGCGCCTCTTCAGCCACTTGAGTACTTCCCCAAATAAAAAAATGGCTCCGCAGGTAGGACTCGAACCTACGACCAATCGGTTAACAGCCGATTGCTCTACCACTGAGCTACTGCGGAACGTTACGTATATATTTATTATGGTGGGCCTAAGTGGACTCGAACCACCGACCTCACGCTTATCAGGCGTGCGCTCTAACCAGCTGAGCTATAGGCCCTAGTTTGTGTCATTATGGCAGGGGCAGTAGGAATCGAACCCACACCGGAGGTTTTGGAGACCTCTGTTCTACCGTTAAACTATGCCCCTAAATGGTGGAGGGGGACGGATTCGAACCGCCGAACCCTCAGGGAGCGGATTTACAGTCCGCCGCGTTTAGCCACTTCGCTACCCCTCCACAGATATTGAATGTTATTTTCGCATTCACGAAATAAATCTGGTGCCGACGAGAGGACTTGAACCCCCAACCTACTGATTACAAGTCAGTTGCTCTACCAATTGAGCTACATCGGCATAATATAGTGGTAACATATATACTACGTTTACTACTCAGTAAACGTCACCCCAACCTCAGTAAGCTAATACAAGAAGTAGCTCGGTTGGTGTGCTGAAGCTTATTCAAAGATGCTTAATCGATCGTGCTCTACCAATTGAGCTACATCGGCAAAATAAAAAATATAGATACAAAAATGGTGGCTCGGGACGGAATCGAACCGCCGACACAAGGATTTTCAGTCCTTTGCTCTACCAACTGAGCTACCGAGCCACACTATGAATTTATATCAACAGCAGATAAACTACTGGGATAAAATGGCGGTCCGGACGGGACTCGAACCCGCGACCTCCTGCGTGACAGGCAGGCATTCTAACCAACTGAACTACCGGACCATTTTGGTTGCGGGGGCAGGATTTGAACCTACGACCTTCGGGTTATGAGCCCGACGAGCTACCAGACTGCTCCACCCCGCGTTAATAATATAGTATAAATTTTTCAGCATACACTTATATTTTTAATGACTGTCCCTTCCTCTTCTAGCTTAATCAAAGAAGGTGATGCGGCGGGACAACTCGTAGATTACTCACGGATGCTTTGCTCGTTGCTCCACTCCGCGTTAATATTATAATATAAATTTTTATTCTTATGACCTTACCATACTATATATCTACTGCCCAACATAAATCAATCATATTGGAAAAACTGGCGGTCCGGACGGGACTCGAACCCGCGACCTCCTGCGTGACAGGCAGGCATTCTAACCAACTGAACTACCGGACCATTTTTGGTTGCGGGGGCAGGATTTGAACCTACGACCTTCGGGTTATGAGCCCGACGAGCTACCAGACTGCTCCACCCCGCGTTAATGATATAATATAGATTTTTCGGCATCCATTTATATTTTTAATGACTGTCCCTTCCTCTTCTCGCTTAATCAAAGAAGGTAATGCGTCGGGACAACTCGTAGATTACTCATGGATGGTTTGCTCGTGGATCCACTCCACGTTAATACTATAAGGTTTGAAAAATAATATGGCGGAGGAAGAGGGATTCGAACCCCCGCGGGCTTTAACACCCCTGTCGGTTTTCAAGACCGATCCCTTCAGCCGGACTTGGGTATTCCTCCGTATTATTTTCAAATAAGTGGTAGCGGCGGAGGGAGTCGAACCCACGACCTCACGGGTATGAACCGTACGCTCTAGCCAGCTGAGCTACACCGCCACGATAAAGTTATTATACTTCAGTTGCAAAATATTAATTGGTGGAGCCTAGCGGGATCGAACCGCTGACCTCCTGCGTGCAAGGCAGGCGCTCTCCCAGCTGAGCTAAGGCCCCTTACTTTTGTTTCATATGAGAATTCGGCTGGTCGGGAAGACAGGATTCGAACCTGCGACCCCTTGGTCCCAAACCAAGTGCTCTACCAAGCTGAGCTACTTCCCGTATTTAAATGGCGCGCCCGACAGGAGTCGAACCCATAACCTTCTGATCCGTAGTCAGACGCTCTATCCAATTGAGCTACGGGCGCATTTTGTTTTTTATTGTACGTATTTTACTTACGTATATTATGGATGTTTATTTTACTACGCTTCGCTTCGTAAAAAAACTTGGTGCCGAGGACCGGAATCGAACCGGTACGGTAGTCACCTACCGCAGGATTTTAAGTCCTGTGCGTCTGCCAGTTCCGCCACCCCGGCACTTACTATGGAGCGGAAGACGGGATTCGAACCCGCGACCCCCACCTTGGCAAGGTGGTGTTCTACCACTGAACTACTTCCGCGTTCCGCGCTTGAATATCATGGTGCGGGTGAAGGGAGTCGAACCCCCACGCCTTGCGGCGCCAGATCCTAAGTCTGGTGCGTCTGCCAATTCCGCCACACCCGCATGTTAAAAACTATAGATGATTAATAAATCATGGTGAGCCATGAAGGACTCGAACCTTCGACCCTCTGATTAAAAGTCAGATGCTCTACCAACTGAGCTAATGGCTCATTTTATATAAGAATAAAATGAATAACGTGGTGCCGACGAGAGGACTTGAACCCCCAACCTACTGATTACAAGTCAGTTGCTCTACCAATTGAGCTACATCGGCCTTATAAGCATGTCCATTATGGTGGAGGATGACGGGATCGAACCGCCGACCCCCTGCTTGTAAGGCAGATGCTCTCCCAGCTGAGCTAATCCTCCATGAAACTATATACTATGCTAGTTTTATCTCGCTTATACTAAGCACTATGAAAAACAATGGTGACCCGTACGGGATTCGAACCCGTGTTACCGCCGTGAAAGGGCGGTGTCTTAACCGCTTGACCAACGGGCCAGGTAATAGCTTGGCGACGTCCTACTCTCACAGGGGCAATGCCCCAACTACCATCGGCGCTGAAGAGCTTAACTTCCGTGTTCGGGATGGGAACGGGTGTGACCTCTTCGCCATCGTCACCAAACTATACAATTTTATATAGGGATTGTTCCCTCAAAACTAGATAACGATAAAACAACAACTAGATGTTTGTGCGTCGACTTTTGGTTAAGTCTTCGATCGATTAGTATTCGTCAGCTCCACGTGTCACCACGCTTCCACCTCGAACCTATCTACCTTGTCATCTTCAAGGGATCTTAGAATGGGAAATCTCATCTTGAGGGGGGCTTCATGCTTAGATGCTTTCAGCACTTATCCCGTCCGCACATAGCTACCCAGCGATGCCTTTGGCAAGACAACTGGTACACCAGCGGTGCGTCCATCCCGGTCCTCTCGTACTAAGGACAGCTCCTCTCAAATTTCCTACGCCCACGACGGATAGGGACCGAACTGTCTCACGACGTTCTGAACCCAGCTCGCGTACCGCTTTAATGGGCGAACAGCCCAACCCTTGGGACCGACTACAGCCCCAGGATGCGATGAGCCGACATCGAGGTGCCAAACCTCCCCGTCGATGTGGACTCTTGGGGGAGATAAGCCTGTTATCCCCGGGGTAGCTTTTATCCGTTGAGCGATGGCCCTTCCATGCGGAACCACCGGATCACTAAGCCCGACTTTCGTCCCTGCTCGACTTGTAGGTCTCGCAGTCAAGCTCCCTTGTGCCTTTACACTCTACGAATGATTTCCAACCATTCTGAGGGAACCTTTGGGCGCCTCCGTTACATTTTAGGAGGCGACCGCCCCAGTCAAACTGCCCACCTGACACTGTCTCCCATCCCGATCAGGGATGTGGGTTAGAATTTCAATACAGCCAGGGTAGTATCCCACCGACGCCTCCACCGAAGCTAGCGCTCCGGCTTCTCAGGCTCCTACCTATCCTGTACAAGCTGTACCAAAATTCAATATCAGGCTACAGTAAAGCTCCACGGGGTCTTTCCGTCCTGTCGCGGGTAACCTGCATCTTCACAGGTACTAAAATTTCACCGAGTCTCTCGTTGAGACAGTGCCCAGATCGTTACGCCTTTCGTGCGGGTCGGAACTTACCCGACAAGGAATTTCGCTACCTTAGGACCGTTATAGTTACGGCCGCCGTTTACTGGGGCTTCGATTCAGAGCTTCGCTTGCGCTAACCCCTCCTCTTAACCTTCCAGCACCGGGCAGGCGTCAGCCCCTATACTTCGCCTTGCGGCTTCGCAGAGACCTGTGTTTTTGCTAAACAGTCGCCTGGGCCTTTTCACTGCGGCTTGTCAGGGCTTTAACACCCCAACAAGCACCCCTTCTCCCGAAGTTACGGGGTCATTTTGCCGAGTTCCTTAACGAGAGTTCTCTCGCTCACCTTAGGATTCTCTCCTCGCCTACCTGTGTCGGTTTGCGGTACGGGCACCTACCCCCTCGCTAGAGGCTTTTCTTGGCAGTGTGGAATCAAGGACTTCGGTACTATAGTTCCCTCGCCATCACAACTCAGCCTTCACGATGACGGGATTTGCCTCATCATCAGCCTAATTGCTTGGACGCGCTAATCCAACAGCGCGCTCACCCTATCCTCCTGCGTCCCCCCATTGCTCAAACGGTGGTGAGGTGGTACAGGAATATCAACCTGTTATCCATCGCCTACGCCTTTCGGCCTCGGCTTAGGTCCCGACTAACCCTGAGCGGACGAGCCTTCCTCAGGAAACCTTAGGCATTCGGTGGAAGGGATTCTCACCCTTCTTTCGCTACTCATACCGGCATTCTCACTTCTAAGCGCTCCACTAGTCCTCACGGTCTAGCTTCACAGCCCTTAGAACGCTCTCCTACCAATGTCGTGAGACATTCCGCAGTTTCGGTGATACGTTTAGCCCCGGTACATTTTCGGCGCAGAGTCACTCGACCAGTGAGCTATTACGCACTCTTTAAATGGTGGCTGCTTCTAAGCCAACATCCTGGTTGTCTAAGCAACTCCACATCCTTTTCCACTTAACGTATACTTTGGGACCTTAACTGGCGGTCTGGGCTGTTTCCCTTTCGACTACGGATCTTATCACTCGCAGTCTGACTCCCATGGATAAGTCTTTGGCATTCGGAGTTTGACTGAATTCGGTAACCCGATGAGGGCCCCTAGTCCAATCAGTGCTCTACCTCCAAGACTCTTACTCATGAGGCTAGCCCTAAAGCTATTTCGGAGAGAACCAGCTATCTCCAGGTTCGATTGGAATTTCTCCGCTACCCACACCTCATCCCCGCACTTTTCAACGTGCGTGGGTTCGGGCCTCCATTCAGTGTTACCTGAACTTCACCCTGGACATGGGTAGATCACCTGGTTTCGGGTCTACGACCACGTACTAATTCGCCCTATTCAGACTCGCTTTCGCTGCGGCTCCGCCTATTCAGCTTAACCTTGCACGTAATCGTAACTCGCCGGTTCATTCTACAAAAGGCACGCCATCACCCATTAACGGGCTCTGACTTGTTGTAGGCACACGGTTTCAGGATCTCTTTCACTCCCCTTCCGGGGTGCTTTTCACCTTTCCCTCACGGTACTGGTTCACTATCGGTCACTAGGGAGTATTTAGCCTTGGGAGATGGTCCTCCCTGCTTCCGACCGGATTTCACGTGTCCGGCCGTACTCAGGATCCACTCTGGAGAGAACGAAGTTTCAACTACAGGGTTGTTACCTTCTTTGACGGACCTTTCCAGGTCGCTTCATTTACTTCGTTCCTTTGTAACTCCGTATAGAGTGTCCTACAACCCCAAGAGGCAAGCCTCTTGGTTTGGGCTAATCCCGTTTCGCTCGCCGCTACTCAGGGAATCGCATTTGCTTTCTCTTCCTCCGGGTACTTAGATGTTTCAGTTCCCCGGGTCTGCCTTCATCACCCTATGTATTCAGGTGTAGATACTGTTCCATTACGAACAGTGGGTTTCCCCATTCGGAAATCTCCGGATCAAAGCTTACTTACAGCTCCCCGAAGCATATCGGTGTTAGTCCCGTCCTTCATCGGCTCCTAGTGCCAAGGCATCCACCGTGCGCCCTTCCTAACTTAACCTACGATCATTGATCGTGTTTATAAATCAGTTCTTTTAACTTTGCGACAAACAAGTTAAAAGAGGCATTACTAATTAAACCATATTGGTTTTGGATGTCGTTGTTTATCGTTATCTAGTTTTCAAGGAACATATAATGATGTTTATTTTCACTTCGCTTGCGCTCCGTGAAAAAAACCGAGAGTTAATAGCTCTCTCAAAACTAAACAAAACCAAAGCGCTTCATCTACCGTAAGGTAGATGTTCCGTAATAATCCTTAGAAAGGAGGTGATCCAGCCGCACCTTCCGATACGGCTACCTTGTTACGACTTCACCCCAATCATCTGTCCCACCTTAGGCGGCTGGCTCCTTGCGGTTACCCCACCGACTTCGGGTGTTACAAACTCTCGTGGTGTGACGGGCGGTGTGTACAAGGCCCGGGAACGTATTCACCGCGGCATGCTGATCCGCGATTACTAGCGATTCCAGCTTCATGTAGGCGAGTTGCAGCCTACAATCCGAACTGAGAATGGTTTTATGGGATTCGCTCAACCTCGCGGTTTTGCAGCCCTTTGTACCATCCATTGTAGCACGTGTGTAGCCCAGGTCATAAGGGGCATGATGATTTGACGTCATCCCCACCTTCCTCCGGTTTGTCACCGGCAGTCACCTTAGAGTGCCCAACTAAATGCTGGCAACTAAGATCAAGGGTTGCGCTCGTTGCGGGACTTAACCCAACATCTCACGACACGAGCTGACGACAACCATGCACCACCTGTCACCTATGTCCCCGAAGGGAAAACCCTATCTCTAGGGCGGGCATAGGGATGTCAAGACCTGGTAAGGTTCTTCGCGTTGCTTCGAATTAAACCACATGCTCCACCGCTTGTGCGGGCCCCCGTCAATTCCTTTGAGTTTCAGTCTTGCGACCGTACTCCCCAGGCGGAGTGCTTAATGCGTTTGCTGCAGCACTGAAGGGCGGAAACCCTCCAACACTTAGCACTCATCGTTTACGGCGTGGACTACCAGGGTATCTAATCCTGTTCGCTCCCCACGCTTTCGCGCCTCAGCGTCAGTTACAGACCAGAGAGTCGCCTTCGCCACTGGTGTTCCTCCACATATCTACGCATTTCACCGCTACACGTGGAATTCCACTCTCCTCTTCTGCACTCAAGTCCTCCAGTTTCCAATGACCCTCCACGGTTGAGCCGTGGGCTTTCACATCAGACTTAAAGGACCGCCTGCGCGCGCTTTACGCCCAATAATTCCGGACAACGCTTGCCACCTACGTATTACCGCGGCTGCTGGCACGTAGTTAGCCGTGGCTTTCTCGTTAGGTACCGTCAAGGTACCGCCCTATTCGAACGGTACTTGTTCTTCCCTAACAACAGAGTTTTACGATCCGAAAACCTTCTTCACTCACGCGGCGTTGCTCCATCAGACTTTCGTCCATTGTGGAAGATTCCCTACTGCTGCCTCCCGTAGGAGTCTGGGCCGTGTCTCAGTCCCAGTGTGGCCGATCACCCTCTCAGGTCGGCTACGCATCGTCGCCTTGGTGAGCCATTACCTCACCAACTAGCTAATGCGCCGCGGGCCCATCTATAAGTGATAGCTAAAAGCCATCTTTCAATTTATCTTCAGGCAAAGATAAATGTTATCCGGTATTAGCTCCGGTTTCCCGAAGTTATCCCAGTCTCATAGGCAGGTTGCCCACGTGTTACTCACCCGTCCGCCGCTAACCACCGAAGTGGTTCGCTCGACTTGCATGTATTAGGCACGCCGCCAGCGTTCGTCCTGAGCCAGGATCAAACTCTCCGAAAAGAAGTTTGACTTGCTCAAATTTACATCTGGCAATTCTTTTTGCGACTTCAAAGTCGCTTGTTTTGTTTCTATAATAGAAACGTTTTAGCGCTTGGTTTTGTTTAGTTTTCAAAGAGCTGTTTTTTTTGTGTTGTCGTAAAAGCGACTTTATTATCTTAACATAATTCATATCGTCCGTCAACAACTTTTTAAAAAATGTTTTTTGTTTTGCATTTTTTATCGTTGTCTTGAAGCGACTTTCTAATAATACTATGCTAATGACCAGAAGTCAACGATAAATCACAAAAACTTTTTGTGTTATTTTTTAACAAAACACCACAATGTTTGTATGGTTTGGTGAGTTAATATTGACAGATGACCTCACTATTATAAAAACTGTTTCAACACCTTACTGTATTAACCACATAAACATCTACTGACCACTAAAAAAAATATAACGCACCCCAACAGCATTTTGTAAAGAAGCTGTTGAGATGCATTCTCTTTTTTCAATATAATATTCTTAACTGAATACCTTAGTCACTTCGACATACCTTCAAGCATTTTATTCGTTTTTCATCTAGTTCTTCTATTTTAAAGACTAATCCACCATACTCTACTAAAGGTATATCTGCACTTTCAGGTATCATACCTAGCTGCCCGATAACAAATCCACTTATCGTATCGTAGTCATCTGTTGGTAAACTTACATCAAACACTTGTTGTATATCATATAAACTGGCTGTTCCTTTGACCATGAACGTGTTATTATCAACCGCAACAATTTCTCTTTCATCGACATCGTACTCATCAAAAATGTTGCCCACAATTTCTTCTATTAAATCTTCTAATGTAACAATACCATCCGTCCCACCATATTCATCGATCACTACTGCAAGGTGAACTTGATTTTTTTGAAGGTCTTTTAGCAACTCATCTGTCGGTTTAGAAGCTGGAACGAAATAAGGTGTTCTCGTTAACCTCCGAAGATCAAACTTAAATTCATCTCCATTCTCCATATACTGTATTATATCTTTTGTATGAAGAATTCCTTCTATATTGTCTAAGTCGCCCTCATATACAGGGAATCTCGTGTATCTTTCTTGGTTTATCGTTTTGACTACTTCTTTCAGAGTCGCATTGATTGGTATGCCAACAACGTTTGTACGATGGGTCATAATATCTGAAACAATTTTATTGTCAAATTCAAAAATATTGTTAATCATGAATTTTTCCGTTTCTTGTATAGTACCTCTCTCTTTCCCCACATCAACCATCATTCTAATTTCTTCTTCTGTCACTTCGTCATCATCCGCATTAGGATCTACACCAAACAACCTTACTATAACATTCATAGATCCTGTTAGTAATTTAACAAAAGGAGATGTGATTTTCGACAGTAAAAACAATGATGTTGCTGCAAACATTGCAACAGGTTCTGCTTTTTGCATAGCAAGCCGCTTTGGCACTAACTCTCCAAATACTAATGTAAAATATGATAGCACTAGTGTTATGACGACAACAGAAACATTTTCTAAAACATTTGTGCCTATAGGCACACCTATGTTAGTTAAAAGAAGTGCAAGACGAGACGCAAAGCTTTCTGCTGCAAAAGCACTTGCTAAAAACCCCGCTAACGTTATACCAATTTGGATTGTTGCTAAAAATCTGCTTGGTTCACTTAATAAACTATGAAGTATTTGTGCTTTTTTATGGCCAGATTCAGCCATTAACTTAATTTTATTGTCATTTAAGGAAATCAAGGCAATTTCAGATGCTGCAAAAAAAGCATTTAGAACTATAAGTACTACTAACAATAGAATCTCTAATATCAATTCAACCATCTCCTGTCTTTAGTATCTGTTTAGAGCATGCGACATATAACAGGAGAATTTACTCTCGTTTAAAACAGACAAAAAACTTTTTCAACAAACTTGCCCTCTCACCGGACGAGTCATACATCTTAGTCCCTCCAATTTCACACTAATAAAAACAGTATTAACACACACATTCAATTCTGTAAATACCTTCCAACATATATGTGAGATATTTCTTTCTTCATTATTCACTTGTATGATCAATCATTTAAAAGGAGCTCTAATCTCTTCTATATTATAATTATAATAAGGGTGACATCGTTGTATTACATATTGAACGCACCATTGAAATTACAAAAAGCCGGGTTCTTATACCCGACTTTCACATTAATGCGCTGGAAAAAACGCCATTTGAATTATAAATATAACACCAAATACATAAATAAGAGGATGTACCTCTTTACCTTTTCCACTGACTAGCTTCATTAAAGGATACGTTATAAATCCAATAGCAATACCCGTTGCTATGCTTGAAGTTAGTGGCATTGCTAAAATAATAGCGAATGCCGGAAAAGCCTCATCAAATGATTTCCAATTAATGCGAGCTAGCCCCTCCATCATGAAGCATCCAACAATAATTAAGACGGGTGCCGTTATTGCCGGCAAGGAAGATATGGCTGAGATGGCTGGAGAAAAGAAAGCTGAAATAATAAACAGCACAGCTACTACTAATGAAGTTAGCCCTGTCCGTCCTCCCGCAGCAACTCCTGTAGATGATTCTATATACGCGGTAGCTGGGCTTGTCCCAAAAGCAGAACCAACAGTAGTTGCAACAGCGTCAGCCATTAAAGCAGGTTTGACATTTGGCAATTTACCATTTTTCATTAAACCAGCTTGCTCAGCAACTCCTACCATTGTACCTGTCGTATCAAAGATTGTTACTAATAAGAAAGCAAATACAACAGTATATAGCCCATTTGTAAATACCCCAGCGAGGTCTATATCAAAAAACACAGGCGTTGGTGGCATTGAAACAATACCTTCAAAGTGCAACAAATCAAAAAAGAATCCCACAATCGCCGTAGTAATCATGCCAATAAATAAAGCACCTCTTACATTACGTGCAATTAGTGTTAAAGTCAGAAACAGACCAAATAAAGTTAAAAGTGTAACAGGTTGGTGTAAATCTCCAAACGCTATCATAGTAGCTTCACTTGGCACTACGATTCCAGACATCTTTAAACCGATGAAAGCAATAAATAGTCCAATTCCAGTTGTAATACCATATTTTAACGAACTAGGTATGGATTCAATGAGCATTTCACGTAGTTTCGTAAAGCTTAATAGTAAAAATAACAAGCCAGCAAAAAAGACAGCTCCAAAAACAACTTGATATGATACACCTTGAGAGGCAACCACACTCGCGAAATACGCATTCAACCCCATGCCAGGTGCAATCGCTATAGGATAATTTGCAAATAAAGCAATTATAAGTGTTCCCGTTACAGCGGCAATAATAGTAGCCATATACACTTGTTCAAATGGCACGCCGGCTGACGATAAAACAGCTGGGTTTACTATAATAATATATACCATAGTCAAAAAAGTAGTTAAGCCAGCGATTGATTCAGTCTTAATATTTGTCCCTTTTTCCTTTAATCCAAAAAACCTTTCCATACAAGCCTCCAAAAAACACGAATATTTTTAAACAACACCTAATATATTATTCGTTTTCACTGTAGTATTCAACCTTTTTTTCATTCTCACCTTCCTTTTACACAATAAAAGAACCGACTACAATTTAGTAGCCGGTTTTCTAGTTTGGTTTTATTCCTCGCTTTGAGGCTGACTTACAACATCAAATATACTTTGGAATGGGTTATCACTGAAGGTATGTGGGGTAAAGTTAACTTTGTAGTTTTCTAACCCTAACTGTACAAAGTCATAGCTTGGTTCTAGGTCTTGACTGCCAGTTAAGTAGGCACTTGCAAACTTTTTGGAGTCTTCAACATTTACAACATATACAACAAAATCTTTACTTAATGCATAAATTACTTGAGATTTAGTTACTTTATCAATCATGTTAAAGTCAATAACTACTACATTTGCATCTGTTTTATTAACATCAATAACCTCTGTACTTGCTAACTCAACACCGTTATCTTTAAAGAAGCTTATGAGTTCCGCGTCACTTCCAACATACTGCATAGGTTTAAGTGCAGTTGCATCTGATTCTCCTGCTCCTGAACACCCCGTTAATCCTAAAGTGAAAACAAATAGTACAATCGCGAACCATCTCATTTTTCATTCCCCCTATTTAAGTTTTTATATTTATTTCATACTAACAATGTATTTCGGGTGATTCAGTTACTAACCCACCTGCCCCTTTCCAAATAACAGAATTTACAGATATTTTACACTATTCTTTATAATAGTGGAATACTTTTTTTATAAAATATAAAAAAAAAAAACCCTTGAAGAGGGCCTATTAAAACTTGCATTTTTTTATTCTTGTGATTTCATCTAATTTTGCATAAGAAGATCGACCAAGATACAAAGGAATGTTTAGCTTATTTAAATCCACAAGTCCGTTGTCTTGAAATAGTGTGTCATCTTTATAAAAATTTGTTATATCGGCAACAATCCAGTCATGGTCTCCATAACTACGAATATCAATAACATTACACTCATAAGCTATGTAGGCATCTGTAAGAATAGGGCATTGTGTTGTTAAACCACGTTCATATTCAACACCTAATAACTTATCAAAGTCACGTCCGCTAACTGTGCCCGCTTGTTGAATAAACTGGGCTTTTTCAAAAGGTAAAAAATTAATCGCGTACTTACCAGACTTTGAAATTAACTCGTATGTATAACGTTCTCGCCCAACTGCCACACCATATATTGGGGGTTCATACGATATATATGAGTGCCAACCTGCCGCCATTATATTATCTTTTCCTTCAAAGGAAGCTGTCACAAGTGCCACCATACCTGGATAACTATGCATCACAGTTGTATTAGTTGATTTTCGCAAATTCTTTCACTCCATTCTGTTAGACTGTAATATAGCATGTATATTGATAATTTACGAGAATACAATTTATAGTATAAATAATAAAGAAAGAAGGGACATTATGCAGCTATTTTTAACTATTATCGCGTACATACTTGTTATTACAATAAATGCACTTGCCAATATTTTGCCTCTGAATGGACAAACCACCGGAGAAATTGCCAATCGACTTGACGTCATGTTCACTCCCGCTAATTATGTATTTTCTATTTGGGGCCTAATTTATTTACTTTTAGGAATCTGGGTCATTGCCCAATTTTTCAAAAAAAGATGGAAGAAACCGTTATATGAAAATACATACAGTTATTTTGTTATTAGCTGCTCATTTAATGCGATGTGGATTATCTTTTGGCATTACGAATATTTTTTACTATCAGTGATTATGATGACGCTACTACTGCTGACTTTAATAGCGTTATACCGTACAGCAAAGCACTATAATGCAACCTTCCTTGAACTAGTCCCTTTTTCAATATACCTTGGCTGGATTAGCGTAGCTACCATCGCTAACATAAGCTATTATCTTGTATATATTGAATGGAGTGGTTGGGGACTTTCAGATGTTACATGGACATTTGTTATGCTTATTGTCGCTGGAATACTTGCTATATTGTTTACTACTACTCAGCGCGACTTCCTTTTTCCTGGTGTCTTTATCTGGGCTTTTATAGGTATCGGTCTGAAACAAGCGGATGTAACTCTAATTTCAAATACCGCTTACACAATAAGTATCATTATAGCAATCAGTATGCTTATACTTTTTATGATCTTTCGTAAGCCAAAAGCGACGGCCGAGTAATACAAGCCGTCGCTTTTTTATTAAATTATTTACCTTTTGAAAGCATTTTGTTTTTTATTTCGACAACATCATTCATAAGATCAATATTACGTTTTTGGAGCTCCTTAGGATTTAACCCTGCTCCTAGAGATCCATACGCCATATTCGCCCGTAAATCAACTAGATCAATTTCGTTCCAATAAATGCGTGGCGTTTTTATGAGTGTGATCATAGCTCTTTGCATGGACATTTCATGATACCGCTCAGGCCACATCTCTTTAATTTTTTCTTTAACCAATGGGTAGAATTTTGAACTCATCCCTGGAAATAAGTGATGTTCTGTATGATATGAAAAATTAAAGTGTAGTACATTGACCCATTTCGGAACAGTGACTGACAATGAATTGGCTAGGGGGTCATTGACAGGTGTTTGTGGATTTAAGTTATGGTTCGTTGCTATATAGCTACTTACAATAAAGTTACCAATCAGAGCTGGAACTAAGTATGCGAATGTCCATTTAAATGGACCTAAGATGACAAAGAGCGCAATCCATGTAGCCCACGGCAACAACCACTCCAAAACGACGTAGTAACGTTTATCCTTTTTAAAGTCCTTTATGAAGGTAAAAAACATTCTTGTTGAGTGCACAGTAAAATTAATACATAAAAATAATACATATCCAATGGAGCGAATAAACTTTGGTATTTTAAAAAGCATAAGGAAAAATCTATTATTTACAATAGCCTCTGCCGTTGCCCATGTATCAGGATCATGTTCTTCATGCTGCGTATGAACATGATGATTTAAATTGTGCCATTTTCTCCATAGCTTCGGACCCGTGTTAAAAGGAAAAAAAGCAATAGCCCCTAAGAAATCTCGTAACAAAGGCTTTCTAACAACAGTACCATGTAATATTTCGTGCCCAAGAAATCCTAGTCCAGCAAAACTCAAACCGATAACTACAGAAATAAGTAAATTCGCCCAAATAGGTAACGAAAACAAACTAATAGAAATGATCCCCGCTAACATGACAAGGAAATACGCTAATCCTCCAAACAACCTCGCAGGTACAGGTTTAAAAGCTTCCTTCGGTAAGTATGGCGATATTTTTGCTGCATACCAAGCAAACGAATGCAAATCCTTCATGAGTTGACCCCTTTCAAACATATCTTCCTAATTTTGTTATGGTTAATACTATCAGTACAGTGATATTGAGTCAAGGTATTTTTAACACCTGGTAATAATATTAGGTATTAAAAAACAGGAATATCATACGAAAAAAGTTCACCTCCACTAGTTACTGATGTTTTTTATTTCTCTCGGATATTATTAGCAACAAAAGGAAGAAAAATGAGAAGATATATGAAAATATGTCACCATTATTTGTATAAAAAGTATCACCAGAAGCAATGAATGTGTCACCAACTATATACGAGCGTTGATTGACATTGCTCATAGCTGTCATTTCACCATAGGGTGTAATTACAAGAAAGAAGCTTAAAATCTCTTCTAAGCTTCTTTTCTGGAGTTATTACTTGTTCAATCTTGAAGGCTTTTCTAGTCCCTCAAGTCTTTTATGTTTATTTTATTTGTAAATCTAGTTTTTCACCTGCCTCAACCTTTACATACGTGACATCTCCAAATTGGTCGATATCAGTTGTCCATTCTGTTTCAACTAACGTCTCTGATTTTTGTAGCTGTTCGCCATTCATAGTTACTTCTTTACCCGACAATCCGTGAACCTTGAAAATGTATGATTTTAATTCAGGTTGGTAGCTTCCTTCTACATCATCCAGTCGGATTGTGATAGTATCGTTTTCTTTTACTGTGGAGATTGGTTGTTTGAAAAATTCACCTGTCTCATAAGAATACGTATGTCCGTCATCATCATAATACGTAAATGTTGTTTCTTTTTCAGATGGAAATACATCGACGTACACTGTATCGATTAGTTTTTGACCTACATACTGGACGACATCCTGTGTCGGTATGATTGCTCCTTGTTTAACAAACAGAGGAAGGTCCTCCCATGTTTCCGCATTAACTTGATACGTAATCGTTTGACCACCTTCATACGTATCACCACGTGTATAATCGAACCATGTACCTTCTGGTAAATAAATGTCTTTTTCCGTTTGTTCCTTTTCAACAACTGGCGCCACTAATAAGTAGTCACCAAACATCCAAGCATCAATATAGTTTTCTACATTTGTATCAGCCGGATAGTCATACATTAGCGGACGCACAATACCGATACCTGTTTCATAGCTTTCACGTTCATATGCATACATATATGGTAAAAGCTTATAACGAAGTTCAATTGCTTCCTTCGCTATTTGCTCCGCTTGCTCTCCGTATACCCATGGCTGACGTTGTTCACCTTCTCCACCATGCACACGATATATTGGTGTGAACGCCGCAAATTGCATCCATCGTGCGTATAATTCAGGTGATGGCGTGCCATGGAAACCACCTGTATCCATACCCCACTTTACTTCACCATTGTTAATGGCTGTCATCATGCGTTCACGTTGCGCTGCCATTGAACCAAAATTAGAATTTATATCTCCTGACCACAATCCATACGCATATTTTTGCGCTCCTAAGAAGAAGTTACGGTTTATAGACCAAACACGTTCATCTGTATAGGCGCGTTGCCCTTCGTAAAGCATTTGCTGCATACGTAATCCTTGCATCGATGAATAACCCACATCCTGTTCGTCGTTCCACCAACCAATAATACCTTGGTCAAATGCAGGAATTAAGTGTTCAAAGTACCAATCACGAACTTCTTTTTTTGTGAAATCTAAATCATTCACTCGTTTGTTCGAAAAATAGTCAGCATACGCTTTTTTATTTGGCCAATAGAAGTCTTGCTCAGTTGCATAAGCCCCTTGCTCTGTTTCTACATGAATACGTGGCTTTAAAATACCCGTAATTTTTACACCTTGTTCATCCATCTGTTCTTTTAGTTCGCCTGTTGGACCAGCTGGGAATTTCTCTTCATTCCAACGAAATTCACCATACTGATCCTCTCCCCATGCTTTCCAATCAAAATCTAGTGTGAATACATCTAGCGGAATTTCTTTATCACGGTACGTCTGGACAATATCTAGTAATTCTTCTTGATCAATGTCCCATTCACTATTAATGAAACCTAGTGCCCATTTCGGAAACATCGGTGGCTTTCCTGTTAAAAATGCTACTGATGACATAATATCTTTAGGTTCACCAGCTAACACGAAATATTCCAGGTCTGGCTGTGATAACACATCAAAACCTAGTTTGCCTTCATCGATACTATATCGTCCTTTTTCTGTATCTATTAAAACGCCATATCCATTTACATTCCAAAGTAATGGAGCACCATTCCCACCTTGAATCCCAGCTGATACTGTTCCGAAAGTTGGAGCCTCCATATAACGCTCTGTTCCTTTAGCAGATGCACTAAATCCTTCTACTCCGTAAAAGGTATCACCAATAGTATACTCGAAATTAATACGACTACTATCAAACGTTTCATCAACTTCTTTAAGTAGTAGGTTTTCATCAACGTCGTATACAGCCACTTTATTAGTAGCACGATCTACTTTAGCAATCATATTCTCGGTTTTTAAAGTTATAGCTGTATCATCCGAGGAGACCTCTGGTTCAGCTGATTCACAATCATATTCACCCATAATAGGGGAATCAGTCTGATCTACACCTGCTGGTATGTAATTAACCCTTATGATTTCTTGTGCACACGATTGCACAATTAATGAATCTTCTCCAGCCTTTATTTCTATTCCGCCTGATATTTTACTAACATTTTCAGGCAATTCCATTTTTGTTTCCTCTTTAACAGCTCCGTCTTCTTTGCCAATTTGTGTTGATATAACAGCAATAACAACGACTAATATGACTACAAGTCCAGCAAGCCAATATTTATTTTTCATAAAAAAAACTCCTTCCTCTCAACATGTTCTATTATAATTAGTTGTGCAACCGATTACAATGAATCTAGTAAAAATGTTCAATTTGTGTTCAAATTTAGGAAATATTTTCCGTGTTTTAAATGTTATAATTTTACTGTTTTAAAGAAGAGTTAGATGAGAGGAGTTAGAAGTATGTTTTATGTTGCCATCATAGTTGCTGGCTTAGCTCTAGGCTTTGGAGCGAGTCTAATGGTTAAAGCTGTTACAGGAGGCTATGCATACTCAAACGATTTAGAAAACAAGCCTGTGATTCGAAAAGCATGTATTTATTGCAACTCAAGAATTGACCGGAACTATTCAAAGAACCTGTGTCCGAATTGCAGAAAACCAATAGAATAAAAATAAAGAGGCTGGGACAAAACAAAGAGCCAGGCACCCAACGACGCAATAAATTGTGCGCACCAAATACATAAGCGCGTACATATAATGTGTTCAGTGAGGTGCTAGGCACTTATGTCACAGCCTCTTTAACTATTACCGAAACCAACCTTTTCGTTGAAACCAAATGTACATTCCAACACCGATAACAGCCATGACTCCTAATGTAACAAAATACCCGTACTTCCATGTCAATTCAGGCATATACTCGAAATTCATGCCATATAAACCAACAATAAAAGTCAGTGGCATGAAAATAGTCGTAATAACAGTTAATATCTGCATAACTTTATTCGTTTGATGAGAGTTGATTGATAAGTAATTATCACGAATATCCATTGTTATTTCGCGATTAGAATCTACCATCTCAACAAGCTTTAGTAGATGATCGTATATATCTGAGAAATATTCCACCCTCTCACGAATTCCTTGTAAATGATGAGAATTTAGCATTCTATATAATAAATCTCTCATTGGATTAATCGTATGTCGCAACGTAAGTAGATCATGTCGAATATCAAACAAATGCTCTAGTAATTCTTCCATGGACTTGTCCGAAGGGTTGGACTCAATTTCATCAAGCTCGTCTTCTATTCCATATACAACTGGAAAATAATTATCAACAATTTTATCGACAACTTGATAAAACACATAATAAGATCCCCACGTACTTATATCACTACTCGACACAAGCTGGTTCCATGCACGGTTAATCTCCTTCGAATCTTGATGATGAAAGGTAACAATATAATCTTTAGATACAAAAAAATTAATTTCTTCTTTTTCTAACTGATTTAACGCATGTGTTACAAAGAACGTGTACTCTCCATAATAATCAAGCTTTGGTCTTTGCAATTTATGTATACAGTCCTCTATTGCTAAAGGATGAAATTTGAACGTTTTCGATAACTCGTTAATCTCCTCATTAGTTGGCTGACTCATATCCACCCAAAACCATGCAACATCAGGTGAAAATATGGTATCGAGTGTAATATGCGGCATCTTTTTATGTTGCTGGTCTATTGCAACAATTTGTATCATAATAACTCCCCTATTCTCATATGAAACATAACTCTATTTTACCATGTACCTATTTTGTTGTTTAATTCTCCCTTGTTAATTTATTTGACTAACTAGAAGCACAAACTAACTAGGCGACAAATTTCGCTACAAATGTGTAATGCTGCCGCTCATGACCCGCTCTTTTTCCTGAACATGCATTTTCGACATAGCAAAAGGTATTTTAACGTTGACCTGCCCTACTACTATATCAATTTCCCATAAAAAACAGACGGTAAACATTTGTTCACCGCCGTTTTCAATGAAATGATTTCCAGAAAGAACCACTTGTGTTAATGATATCGTGAATCTCCTTAAATGGTATTCGAAAAGTCGGAAATCCCGCTGCATAAGGAGCAATCTCATACGGTTCAAAGTATATATACACTGCTTTTTCATTCACATAAAAGGGCTGATCAAGTCTAATTCCATTATAACTGTCTGGAAATACATAGTCATATTCAGAGTTCGTATCAATTTGAGTTTGTATTACGTCACTTAATACTTCAATATACCGACTGTCTTCCTTAAATAGATCGCTTAAATTATGAAATTGCCCCGTTTGAAGATTTATATGGGGATACGTTTCCGATGGCATTCCATGAGCCGCACCAAAAGGGTAATTATAAGCAAACAATTTTAATACGAGCAATTTCTTTTTAAAAAACTGGATACTAAAATCGCCTTCATATGAGTATTCCAATTGCTTATCCGGTTTTATGTCTATTACATTCGAGAGCTCCTTTAATTCTTCGTTTACACGCCGTTCCATCGTGCCATTCGGCATACCTTGTACTTGTGGGTAATATACTAGATAATTAGTATTTGGCTTAAACTTTCTAACTTTAACAGCATATTGACGGTTTAATGTAATAACCATATTTTCTCTATATAACAGTTTTCCGTCACGAGTATAGTAGGAAACTATGTCATCTATTACCGCCTTAACAACGTCCCCTTCTAAGTGCAATGATCCTACGCCCTTTAAAACAGGTAGTCCTTCCGCAATTTGTCCGCTTTTACTTATAAAAAAGGTCTCCTGTTTATTATTAGCTGAAGCGAAGCCATTCATATATGGCGTTATATCATAATATATAAATTCGCTTAGAAATTGTCCGTTTGCATCAGCAACGGCGTAAACACTTCCCAAATAAGGTTTTTCACTATTAATTGCCCTACCTACAGCATATCGCTTTTTATCCAGCACCTTAATATCTGAATACTTTGGCTTGAGTATAAATTTCCCTTCGGAATCAATCAGCCCTACACCTTTGTTCGGGACCGTAACTACGGCAAGGTCATGCTGAAACGGTTGAGCGAATTGAAACTGCGGGCTAATTACAACATTACCATTCTCTTCAATATATCCGTATAATCCTCCTTCTTCCTGCTGAAAAACAAGATATGAACCTGTGTGTTCACCGACAAATGGGTAGTCATACTCCTTCAAAATGTCTCCTTGTTGATTAATGAGTACAAACTTGTCATCCTCTTTTTGCACAACTGCTACTCCCTCATAAAAATTAGTAGCGCCCTTAAACTGAATAGGAATAGCAACTCTTCCACGCTTATTTAAGTATCCATAGGCATATGGATATTCCTCTGTTGTATCTGCGACTAAAGCAAAATCGTTTTCATAATCTCCAATAAACTTGTAAGCCTTTTGTGTTATGATTCTCCCTTTCTCGTTAATAACACTATATCCCTTTTCAGTGGTAACGACTGCAAGCCCTTGTGAAAAAGGCATGATGCTTTCGTATTTCGGTCTGACAATAAATTGACCGCTCTCATTGATTACACCATATTTACCTTCCTTTGACACAATAGCAAAACCATTATCCTGGAAATCCATTACCACACTAAATTGTGGTTTAATGATAAAGCGACCTTTACTGTTTATATAACCCCATTCGATTCCATTTACTGTTCTAACGGGTGCTGGAAATAAACTTAATACTCTTGGTAACACTATATTTCGGTTCTCAGATTGCATAGCAATTGCTCCTTAGGTTTTTACCTATATATATGAGTGTGCATTAGCCTATATGTGCTGTGTAGTTTCAAGATTTAGAACTTGACTTCGAGAGTTGGGGTATGCGTGAAATTTCGGGGTTTATGCGCCAATTCCCGGGGTTTATGCGCCAAATCTTGGAGTTTATGCGCCAAACCCCGAGATTTATGCGTCAACTCCCGGGGGTTATGCGCCAAATCTTGGAGTTTATGCGCCAAACCCCGAGATTTATGCGTCAATTCCCGGGGTTTATGCGCCAAATCTTGGAGTTTATGCGCCAATTTCTGAGATTTATGCGTGAAATCTTGAGATTTCTGAGTCAATTCCCGGGGTTTATGCGTGAAACCTTGATGTGTATGCGTGAATTCTTGAAGTTTATGAGCCAAATCTTGAAGTTTATGCGCCATTTTCCGATGTTTATGCGCGAAATCTTGCGGTTTATGCGCCAAATCTTGGAGTTTATGCGCCAAACCCCGAGATTTATGCGTCAACTCCCGGGGGTTATGCGTGAAATCTTGAGATTTATGCGTCAATTCCCGGGGGCTATGCGCCAAACCCCGAGGTTTATGCGTCAATTCCCGGGGGTTATGTGTGAAATTTTGAGGTTTATGCGCCAATTCCCGGGGTTTATGCGTGAAATTTCGGGGTTTATGCGCCAAATCTTGGGGTTTATGCGTGAAATTTTGAGGTTTATGCGCCAATTTTCGAGGTTTATGCGTGAAATACTGAGGTTTATGCGTCAATTCCCGGGGTTTATGCGTGAAATACTGAGGTTTATGCGCTAATTCTGGATTCGATGCTGTCTCCTACAGAATTGCACCTGCAATCTGTTCCACCTTTACATAATACATATTGAATAGCACTACCTCGTCACAGCCACCAGACAAAGAACAGGACTAATCACGCAAAGAAAGCTTCTCATCACCCCGATGAACAGCCC
Organism: Bacillus sp. HMF5848; assembly: GCF_003944835.1. Lineage (GTDB taxonomy): Bacteria > Bacillota > Bacilli > Bacillales > HMF5848 > HMF5848. The sequence continues at coordinate 702,763 of NZ_RWIV01000001.1, read as the reverse complement.
TCCTTACTTTCTACAATTACTTTCTACAAAAAAAATTGCCCCTAATATTGGGACAATCTCCTAGTCTTTATTTTTACGCTTTCTAACGCCCTGGTAGTTTTCAAGAAAATCTACTTCTTCTCCATACTTTTCCCGAATAAACTGTTTCTCACTTTCATCTAGCTGTCGAAATATATTGCGGAGAGCAATCATTTCGCCGTCGTTTAGGGCAATTTGCTCGTTATAGAGCTTAACAGACATATCAAGAAATCTAAGGAAATCAATAAATGTAATCCCATAACTCATAAGCTTTCCCTCGCTATTCCATAGACTCATCAAGTAACTGTTGAAATAGTTCGTCGCGGTTACTTGCCAATCTAAAACGATCATCTATAATCTCTGCAAGCAGTTTACTTTTTACAGATGGATCTGAAACTTTACTTAAAATTACTTGTCGACATTCATATAAAAACTCTACGTATGCTTCGTATGTATCGTCGTACATATTTTCCAGCTCACGACGGATTTTTGCAGCTAACTTAGGGCTTGCTCCTCCCGTAGAAACTGCTAAAGTAAGCTTACCACGACGTATCACAGATGGAACAACAAAGTCAGACTGTAAAGGATCATCAATACTCAGAAACAGCTGAGTCGACTGACATGACTCGCGTATCATACAATTTAACTCTCGATTATTTGTCGCTGCAACCACCATGAAGGCGTCCTCCACGTCATCGTCAGTAAATAACTTTTTACGCCAATCAATAGTTCCTTCCTCAATTAAAAACTGCAGCCTTTCAGTAACTTGCGGACTTACGACAGTAATAGAGGCGTTTGCTTCAAGAAAGCCCATGACTTTTCTCGTTGCAATAACGCCCCCACCAACTACCACTACATGTTTACCAGCTAAATGAAGCATGACAGGGTATAACGGGTCCATCGTTATCACCCTCGCACTTCAAGTACACGCTTTTTTAGTAAAAGCTGTAGTTTTTCATCAAATCCAACCGGATCACACTGTGAAATTACTTTTGTTTCGTAATGCTCTTGATAGTAAGATATTACTTTCTTTATTTGTTCTGCAAAACCACCGGTAAACAATAGAAATGGCAGGACGTAAATGTTTGTATACTCTTCAGACTTTAGCATTTCCTCAAGTACGTCTCCGAAAAATGGTTCTGTCATTTTTAAATACCCTACATGCACCTCAAAACTAGACTGCTTTCTATAGTTGCTTGCTAATTCCATAAATGCTTCTGCTGCTTGATTATCGCGACTCCCGTGACCAACAAGCAACACAGCAGACTTCTCATCCGCCACTGCTCCGCACGACTGCAAGCGATCATGAAATACTTCGAGCATTAAATCATCACCCGCAAGCGGTGTCCCATATAAAAATGTGACATCTGGATATTTCTTACGTGCTTTTTCTACAAAACTTGGAATATCAAAGTTAGCATGTATACCAGGCAATAATAACACTGGCATTACTTTTACAACAGTCGCGCCTTGGTTTACACATTTTTCAATGGCATCAGGAATAGAAGGTTCCGCCAATTCCATAAAACCATACTCTTGTATAGGTGCGTCAACTATAGACATTACACCTTTAATAAATGCCACAAACGCTTTGTTTCCTTGCTCTGTGCGACTGCCGTGTCCAATATAACATACTGCTTCCAATATGAATCCTCCTAGCTTAATGAAACAAGTTGCGCCTCACGTGTTGTTGTAAGACACTCTATTAATGTAGCTGCTGTTGGATATGCAAGGGTCGTACTAATCGACACTTGATTTAATTCTGCCATCATACGCGTCTGTTGACCCATACATATTACTTTTTTATTATTAAAAAAATCATTCTTATCGATACCGCATCCTTTTAACCCTTCATATAACGTTGAAACAGATGCTGAACTTGGTAATACAATCGTATCAATAGCAGCTTCCTCTAGCATACGTAAAAAGATAGGGAAATACGCTTCGTCGACCTGTTTTTTGCTAGTTATAAGAGTATCGTGTGTGCCGTATTCATACGTATAATATATCTCATTTTGCTCAATAGTATCATCACCAACTATTAAAAGTGAGCCTTGTTTTTCCATATCAACAGCTAGTTTTGCAAGTAATCCTTTTCCTTTTAAAGCGGCAACAGATTTACTAGAAACACCATACAATTCTGCTTTAATAGAGCGAATATCTAACTGAGCATCCAAAAGTTGCTCGAAAAAATGTTGCACACTATTTGGTGATGTAAATAGTATTTTATCATAATCAACTACTGTAGCTAACTTACTAGCCTCAATAGAAGTTTTTGTTTGCTTCCATTTCGGAAATTCAATAACATCTGCCCCTTCATCGGACAATTGTTTTGCAAGCGTACTATTTCCTTCTGTTGTTCTAGCTAGTAAAATTTGACGACCATACAGTGGTTTTTTTTCAAACCATTGTATTTTTTCACGAATGGCTACAATATCTCCAACAAGTGTAATCGCTGGGTTTGTGAATTTTTCACGTTGTACAAGCTCCGCAATCGTTTCTAACGTACCTTGTAATGTCTTTTGACGCCCGAAAGTTCCCCACTGAATAAGAATGACTGGAGTCTGAGGAGATTTACCATGTTTGATCATATTTTCACAAATATATGGTAGATTGGCAACTCCCATGTAAAAAGCTACCGTATCGATACCGCGGACAAGTCCTTCCCAATCAATAGAAGGCTGACCATTTTTAGACTTATCGTGAGCAGTCACAACAGCAAACGAATTTCCATACTCACGGTGAGTAACAGGGATACCAGCATAGGCTGCAGCAGCAATTCCAGACGTGATACCAGGAACAATATCATATTGAATACCAGCATCAGCTAGAGCTTCAGCTTCTTCTCCTACACGACCGAACACACTTGGGTCGCCACCTTTTAATCTTGTTACAAGCTTTCCTTCACTTGCTTTTTCAACTAAAAGGGCATTGATAGCTTCTTGTCGTAAAATATGACGATTAGGTAACTTACCACAATATATTAATTCTGCATCTTGCTTTGCAAAGTCTAGAAGCTTCGGATTAGCTAGACGGTCATATAAAATGACATCTGCCTTTTGAATAGCTTCTAAACCTTTTACTGTGATAAGACCTATATCCCCAGGACCTGCTCCTACTAAATATACTTTACCTGCTTGCATCATGGTTGTATCCCCCCACTGTGTTGTTTATTTATATCTGTTTGCCTCTGCCTTTGTGTCAAATGTCTTTTTTCTTAAGTCTATTATTCCAGCCAGAATCTTCGTCATCTATGTCCGGGTATTAAGTTTGTATTATTCTTGGTAGGTGCTGAGCCTTAACTCTGCACGACATGACACTCATTCACCATTCTTTTTCGTGTCGACTAAGCGTCTTGCAGAGTAGCTAGCCATTTTTTTTATAAAATTATAGAAACTACTCCATCCGTAACATCAACTTCATACGTTGTAACCTGACCTGTATCAGGCGCTTGCACCATACCAGTTACTAATGAGATCTTTAAGTCGTAAACGGGACAAAATACATACTCTCCGCTAACGAGTCCCTCCGAAAGGACGCCGCCTTTCGGATGTGGACTTTTATCTTCGATGGCAAATACGCGACCATCTGTTATTTTAAAAAGGGCAATTTGTAAGTCATCAATTTTGACTGTTTGACCATAACCAATTTGTAATTCTTCATATCGAGCGACAGCAATACGCTTTTTAGTTGCATCCATATTATTTAACCTCCACTGGAATGTTACGAACTGCATAATATTTTTCTTGAATGTCTTTATTATCAATAGCCTCTCTCCAAGGCTCGTTATAACGTTCTACTGTTTTATCTAAGCGAGCATTAAGCTCTTTACGCGTTTGTTCATCTGCTAGTACCGCTTGAACATGCTCTAAACCAACACGCTCTAACCACACAGACGTGCGTTCTAAATACGTTGCTGTTTCACGATAGTATTGTAGGTAAGCACTTGTCATTTCCATGACTTCCTCTTCCGTTTTCACCGTGCATAGAAGATCGCCTGCTCGTAAGTCCGTACCACCATTTCCTGCTACGTAAAGCTCCCAACCACCGTCAACACCAACATAGCCAATATCTTTGATACCAGCCTCTGCACAGTTACGTGGACAAGCTGAAACTCCCATTTTTACTTTATGTGGTGTATCAAGACGTTCGAATTTCTTTTCAAGCTCAATACCTAGTTTCATAGAGTCTTGTGTTCCATAGCGACAGAACTGTGCGCCCACACATGTTTTAACTGTACGTAATGTTTTACCGTATGCGTAACCTGATGGCATATCTAACTCTTCCCAAATAGCAACTAAATCTTCTTTCTTCACACCGAATAATCCGATACGTTGCCCACCTGTAAGCTTCACAAGAGGTACATTGTATTTTTCAGCAACCTCAGCGATTTTCTTCAAATCTTGAGCAGTTGTCACACCACCGTACATACGTGGAACAACAGAGTATGTCCCATCCTTTTGAATGTTCGCATGCATTTTTTCATTCACCAATCGTGAATTACGTTCATCCCGGTATAGGTCCTGATGGATCATACCTAGGTAGTAGTTCAAGGCTGGACGACATTTTGTACAACCCTCTTCGTTCTTCCACTCTAGTACATTCATAACTTCTTTCACTGTTGATAAGCCAAGTTCTTTAATTTTCTCTACTACTTCATCACGGCTAAATGTTGTACAACCACAAACCGTCTTTTTAGATGAAGCTGCAGCATCAAACTCATCACCAAGAGTGTAAGCCAAGATATCACCGACTAACCCTTTACAACGCCCACATGAACGACCTGCATTCGTACAGCCACCAACTTCATCAACTGTTTTACAGTCCTTCTCACGGATTGCTTCTACAATTGTTGCTTTTGTAACACCGTTACAGCCACAAACTAGTTCATCATCTGGCATAGAAGCAACATCACTTGCTCCTCCACCTCCACAGCAGCCTTGCGCTTGTAGAATAGCTGTACTTGTTAAGCCACTTACATCTTCATTTTTAGTTAGCATACGGAATAGCTTTTGACCATCCGCTGTATCACCATATAAACAGATACCTACAATTCGGTTATCACGAACTAGTACTCTCTTATAAATACCTTCAAATTCGTTGTGAACAACGATAGATTTTGTGTTTTCATCTTCGCTAATCTCTCCTGCTGAGAATAAATCTACGCCTGATACCTTTAATTGTGTCCCAACAATAGAGCCTTTGTATCCTTCTGTTTGCTGTTTGGCAAGAGCATCTGCTAACACCTTCCCTTGCTCGTATAACGGGGCAACTAAACCATACGTTACTTCTCTGTGCTCGGCACACTCTCCCACAGCATATACATCCGCTACACTTGTTGCCATGAAATCATCCACAACAATACCACGGTTTGTCGCTATACCTGCTTGTTTTGCAAGTTCGATGTTTGGTTTAATACCAACAGCCATAACAACTAAGTCTGTATCTACTTCTGTGCCGTCCGTAAAACGTAAGCCTGTTACGCGATCGTCACCAAGAATTTCAGCTGTTTGCTTTTCCATTAAAAATTCCATGCCTTGTGCTTCTAACTCTTGACGAAGCATCTTTGCAGCAGTCGCATCTAACTGACGCTCCATTAAGTGGCTCATTAAATGAACAACCTTTACTTCCATTCCTAAATTAAGAAGACCGCGAGCTGCTTCTAAGCCGAGTAATCCTCCACCTATAACAACTGCTTTTTTATATTTTTCAGCTGTATTGATCATCATTTCACAATCTTTTATATCACGAAAGCCTGTTACACCTATTTTGTCTGATCCTGGTACAGGTAAAATAAATGACGATGACCCGGTAGCAATAATTAATTCATCATAAGGAGTTTTTGTACCATTATCTGATACAACTAGTTTTGCGGCTGTATTAATCTCCACAATCTCTTCGTTTACGTGTAAGTTAATATTGTTTTCTTTATACCAGTTCCAGTCATTCATAATAATGTCTTCAATAGTTGTGTCACCTTGAAGAACTGTTGAAAGCTGAATTCTATTGTAATTCGGATGTGGCTCGTTCCCAAACACAGTAATCTCGTAAGCTTCTGCATTGGTTTTTAGGATCTCTTCAATTGTGCGAATACCAGCCATTCCGTTCCCTATCATAACTAACTTTTGTTTATTCATGGTAAACCCTCCATTACCTACTTGTGAATTGTTGAGCATATTTAAAGTGAATTTTGCTTTTTCACTTTTGTACGGTTTCTATAGCATTATTGTAATTAACTTTTGTGGATTTGATTGTGACGAACTTCACACGTAAGCGCTTTTCGTGAATAACTTCACAATATTGTCATAATCAACACATCATGATTTTGATAGCCCGACTCACTTTAACCTCATTTATCCCTATATGCCGCAAGGGTTTATCTCGTTCTGCACCATCTTTTACATTCCTATCACTACTGGTTGCGCGACAAAAACCAGTAACAAATCTGACACATTTAATTTAACATCAAACTATCAACTCTACTATTGATAACCTCAAACCTCAAAATGCCGATATTAGGTGTTTTTTGTAGAACATGCTAGAATAATAGAATAAATACGTACTTAAGTAGCATGGCTAAGGGGGTATCATAATGAAAAAAAATCATATTGAAACATTAATAGAGAATATTAAACAAGGTGATGAACAGCAAGAGGCACTTTTAAAAGAATTGCTTGAAGCAAAACAGCAAGCTGCAGCAACAGTAGCACTACAAAAACCTACTTCGTTTGTACGAAGCTCAAAGCTACTCGTAACTATATCCACAATTGTTCTCGTTACGATACTTGCTCTTGTAACATTTAATTATTTTAAACCCACTCCTCAAATTGATGAAGCTGCGTTTACAGAAAGAATACATGACCTTGCTACACTGGCTACTGCTGAGGCATATGTAAAAACCGTAATAGAAAAAGAGGATAATAAATTATTCGGCAAAGAAATTGGGGTTAACTTTCCTGGTACGAAAAGAAAACTGTTGTTAATTGTTCCAGCAAAAGTGTTAGCTGGTGTAAATCTTGAAAATATTGATGTGGATGATATTGTCATTGATGAAGTAAACAAATCTCTTGAGATAACACTACCAAAAGCAACTTTTATATCTGATCCCGCATTAGATATGGAAAAGATCCAAGCATTCTCAAGCGAAGGTTTGTTTCGTGGAGATGTAAACTGGGAAGAAGGCTATGATTTAGCCGCTGAAGCTACAAAACTATTACAACAAGAGGCATTGGAGCTTGGAATTCTTGAGACAGCTGAAGAGAACGCATCACAGGTGCTTCGTGAGTTTTTTTCAGCTCTAGATTATACTGTTGAAATAAAGTTTCTATAACATACTTAAGTAGAGGGACCAGAGTCTCCCTCTACTTCATTAACCCATTAGGGACATAATACGGCGGTACCTTAATCCAGCCTCTTTTCCTCATAATTGGCATATAATAAGCACTGAACTTTACACGTACATTTAAAAAGTTGTACCACATGCTACCAATATCAGCTCGTATTGCTTGACTTAGCCCTACGCCACAAAACGAAATGGCGGATACTAATTTAATGACAACTCCATTCGCGATTTCATCATCTGTTAACTTCACTCCCGAAGGAATAGCTTCTGAACTTGTTTTTGGCTTTGGTTCAGCTGTTGGCGGGAGGCTCACTCCCTCTTCTCGTAATACCTTCTGGATTTCAACAACCTGCTTATGACAATCGTCCCAACTGTGCTTCAGTGCTTCAATTAAATCATCATCTGTTGTAGTATTTAAACCGACTTCGGCGAAACGATTGGCTTCTTCAAGCATCGTTAAATATGTCCATAAATTCATGACTTCCCCGACATGTAAGGGCCCTTTTTCTTCATCATCTGTAACAGTTTTCAATGCATTTGACACTGACTCGAAGATATTCGTCAAATCATACTCGCTCCTTTGTTTCGCATACTTTTACGTTAGCTTTCTCAAAAAAACAGTTTTTAATAAGGTTTTTTCTTGAAACCTCTATATGTATTCAATCGTAAGCATATTAAACGAGGGAGGATTCTTAAATGATACAAATGCTTGTTATTCTTGCTTTAATACCAGTTAACATTTTCATATTTATTAAAATTGGAAAGATGATGTTTGAGGATATGGATGATTTTTGGGATTGCGTCAAACACGATTTGACTCCTGATATATATTCTTTATTTAAAGGACGGTTACTTAAGGATTGGCATGGGGAATTTCGTTTGAGTCTATTTGGATTAGCTTGTGGCTTAGTCGTTTTAGTCGAGTTTCTTATGTTCCAAGGTTTCTTTTAAAAGCGTTGCCAACTTTTTAGTCGGCAACGCTTTTACGTTTAATAAAAACAAACAAAGGTGTAGAGCAATTGCTCAGGGGGACAAGTATAAGGCGAGCGCTGTCGGAAGGCGTGCCTTCCAGAAGTAATTGGCTCATGACCTTGAGCCGTTAGCGCTCTGAGCTAGCGGCCATTAGGCTTCTTAATTTATCAGAAGTTACAAACAACTTTACATAACTAAAAAAATACACCACGACAGCGTGATGTACTTTTACTCAATTTGTTTTTTTTTATGAAATTTAATAAACATTGGGCTAATTAAAACGCCTACACACATGAAGATAAATAAAATTGCCAACCTTGCATATATAACGATCTCAGTAATAGGCTCTATGAGCCAACTAAAGAGGATTAGCGGTATAACTGCTGCAATGATAATAATGTAAAAGCGACTTTTTACTGATATTTCATATGTTGTTTGACATTGTCGACACGTATACGACCACTGCCCCAAAAACAACGCAATCACTTTTTGTTTATATGTTAAACAATGCCTACATCCATCCATATATTACTCTCCTTAACTCAAGACGAAAAAAATGAAAAGTTTGAATTGCGATATCGTCTTTTATACGCGTGATATCCGTATCTCCGATGTCCCCCATGTAAAGAACGTGACCCAAACTTAAAAGCTTTAAAAATTAACTTAAGAAAAATCAAACCAAAGATTAATGGAACGATTAGGAACACTAACGCCAATATGAGAATATATGACACTGTAAAACAGCTCCTTTTATGTTTACTTATATATACGCAAAAAGAGCTGATATGTTTTCATTTCTATACATTCATCAGTTTACTGTGTTTAATCATCATATGTTGCAAAGGAATATTTCTTTCATTTACAATCCTTTTTAACAACCGCTCATCTCTCTCAGTGATAATGGATATAACAGTCCCCTCTTCTGAGCCGAGACGCCCCGTTCGTCCAGAACGATGAGCATATTGTGTGACATCCTTAGGTAAATCATAATTCACAACGTGAGTAATACCTTTAATATCTAGACCGCGTGCCGCTACATCAGAAGCTACTAGAAGATTAATTTTTCCTGTTTTAAAATCTCTAATCGATTGAGCACGATCTTCTTTTTTTGTTTCACTGTGTAATATCCCAACATGCATATCACGATACTTTAACTTTTCAACCTGCATATTCAATTGACCGATGTTAGTTCCGAAGGCTAATACTTTTGCTCCTGGTATATTCGCTATTCTCCGCAGCACATCTAGTTTATCTCTTGGGTCATCACATATGATGTAACCATGCGTTACTTGAAAACTTGCTGGAATATCCTTCACACGAATAATTTCCGGATCATTCATGAGCTGCATAGCTGCATCGATTATTTGTGGAGACATCGTAGCAGAAAAAAGCGCTACTTGACGTTCCGCTAATGTTGATTTCACTATGTCTTGTACTGTATTATTCTGCTCAGATAAAAGTAGTTGATCTCCCTCATCTAATACGATGGTTTTTACTTCATGGACTTTTAATTTTTTCAGTTTTATTAATTCATGAATTCGCCCCGGTGTTCCTACAACGATCTGTGGCCTCTTCTTTAATTTCTCAAGCTGTCTTTTCATATTGACGCCTCCAATAAAAGAAGCAAGCGTAATTCCACTTCCAGCAGCCCATACTTGTAGCTCCGCATATATTTGCATCACTAGCTCATGAGATGTAGCCAAAATAATAGCTTGTACATGTGTAGCGTCATGCTGCACGTTTTGAAGCAATGGTAGTAAATAGGCTAATGTTTTTCCAGTACCTGTTGGGGATTGTGCTAAAACATCCTTTCCCTCTATTAATAAAGGGAGAGCTTGTTGTTGAATTGGTGTTAGTTCATTAAAGCCAGCTTTATCCCAAGCCTCTTGAATGAAAGGCTTCATCGTGTCAATCATTGTCATCCTCTTTTCTAAACATGTTTTTATATGTATTAGTTATTTTATCAATTCATCAGTAAGTTATGATAACACAGCTAATCATCATAGTCACATAATATTCCAAATAAGAACTTAGTTTTATTTATTTAAAAATTAATTTTGAACATGTATCACCTAAAATTTTGCATGCAACATCCTGCTATTTAAAGTCACAATATAGTTGGAGGTGTTAAAAATGGATACACATTCTATAGATCAAGCAATGATTCCTCCGCTAACTTCTGTTACTAGCGGCATAGGTATACCTGTTACACAAGACGTATTCAGCTTACCGACTAAAATTGTTAATGTTTGTTTTATTGGCGATCCCACAGCCAGTAATTCATATATTCTAGTTGATACTGGCATGCCGCATTGTGCCACAATGATTGAAAAGGCAGCAAAAGATAGGTTTGGGAACGATGCAAAACTAACTGCTATTATCCTTACACATGGGCACTTTGATCATATCGGGTCCATTGGTGACATACTCAGTAAACACCCTGTTCCTGTATACGTGCACAGTCTAGAAAGACCATATGTGACAGGCGAAAAACAATATCCTCCAGCTAATCCAGGTGCTGATGAAGGGTTAATTGCCAAGCTTTCACCTATGTTTCCTAGAGAGCCAATTAATATTGCAGAATTTGTTCAGGTACTCCCAGAGGATCACTCTGTTCCTAATTTACCTGATTGGAAATGGATACACACGCCTGGACATACGCCAGGGCATATTTCCCTGTACAAAGAGAGTGACAGAACATTAATTGCTGGTGATGCATTTACAACAGTAAAGCAAGAAGAGCTATATAGCGTTATCTCACAAGATAAAGAGATAAATGGTCCCCCAGCATATTTTACAGCTGACTGGGCAGCGGCAGAGCAATCTGTAAAGACTCTCGCTAGATTACAGCCTGCGTATGCAATAACAGGGCACGGTGTACCTATATCTGGAAGTGAACTAACTGAGGGATTAGAACAGCTTGCTAACAATTTTGCTAGCACTCAAATTCCTAAAAATGTTCATTAAATTTTTGAATGACGCCTTTTTGTTTCGCACACTATAAAGGGCGTGAGGGATACCTCACTCACACAAAACGTACCAGGAGGGATTGACATTGAACCAAAACATCCATCCAAGTCATCAAGCTCCTTTAAATCATGGCGGTCATGAGGTGTTTGATGTGCATGAGATTCTTTCATGTATGGTCGATACATTAGACAAATATGTTGTTTTCTCACAGTTTGTTCGAGACCCAGAGCTGTATGACATCATGAACAGACAATATATGTTCATTCAGGATACCTATAATATTACAGTTCAAAGCTTCCAGACTGGACAAGACCCTTCACACCCGACACAACAATACAAAATGAAACAAAACAACAATGTGGTGTATGGTTTACAACAGTCAGCGCAACCTAAACAGCCAATTCAAACCTTAAATGAAATGAATGATCAAAAAGTGTCATGTCAATTACTTGGTACTATAAAGTCAGATGCTGGGTTTATGGCACAAGCTGGGCTAGAGGTTACAAATCCTGTTGTACGACGTGTGATTCAAGATAGTGTGCCTAACTTTATGGAAATGGCATATGAATTGTTCTTATACCAGAACAAAAACAATTATTACCAAGTACCACAGTTACAAAGACAAGATATACAAACAATGACATCAGCTTATGCTCCTTATAACGGACAACCTCCGACTATGGGGCTAAATCAGTAAATCTATATTTCATTCTTAAAGCTGTCGGACTATCCGACAGCTTTTTGGCATAAATTGTCGAATTTACCGCACTCTATAAACATAACAATGTAACAAAGGGTGATTAAAGTTTGTCTGCTGTATTGTATATACTGTTTGCTTGGTTCCTTACTTGTCTTTTTATTTTTTCAAAAAAAAGCATTTCTCCGCTACAGAATGTTATTTTGTTTATGTTTATATCAATTATTATTATTAATTCTTTTACGATTTTTGGACATAACCTTAAATGGATTAAAGTACAAAGTGACACAGAATATTTCATTGCCTATACATTATTTCGATCTTTTATATATCCATTAGCGATATTGTTTTCTTTGAATTTAATTGTTTCAAAGCATTACTTGTATGCACTCACTATACTTCTTTATATCTTTTCTTTGGAAGTAATGGGGAAGTACTTACAGATTTATCACTATATTAAGTGGAATGATATGTATACGATACTTGAAATTACTGTTGTTTTATCGCTTGGATGGGTGATGCATAAACTTTTAGTTCACATAAAAAGGCAGCATAATTATGACTACGTATGATGCTGGATTTAATAGCAATGAAATATTCATCCTTGTTGTTGTAATTGTGGGAGCTATAATAGCCTTTAAACTTCCTCGTCATTACCCAAATCTTATATCACTCTGTTATTTATTATTCGGTCTATATATAGGTTATCTTGCAGATCAAACAATCGGGATTCCACCTTTTGACTTTTACGATGTAAATGATACTTCAAACTACGGCATGTGGGATTTTGTATCGTATTTCATGTTTGCTATTAGCACCTATATTTACCTTAATGTATATACATCTTTAAAAATTAAAGGATACACCACTATAATATATATCGGTGTATGGGCTGGTATTTCTATGCTCATGGAGTATATTGCTATTGAGGTGGGTGTTTATCACTTTAAGAATGGCTATAAACATTTATACTCTTTACCGTTCTACGTGACTTTTGAATCGATTAGCTTACTTTTATATCACGTAACTTTCATAAAAAAGTCAAACAACCGTGTATATAAATAGTGTAGGCTAAGAGGTGGAGGTGATTGTAATGCAAAAAGCTGTAGAACATATATGGAATGGACAAACATTAAGGGGAATGGAGCATATACCTGCAAATGCCTATGAATCCCCTGTTCCGGCTGTTATTCTATTTCATGGGTTCACGGGAACAAAACTTGAGCCTCATCGTTTCTTTCTTAAAATTTCTCGTGCCCTTGAACAGTTAGGCTTCGCAAGTTTTAGATTTGACTTCATTGGCAGTGGTGAAAGCGATGGAGACTTTACTGATATGACCGTATCATCTGAAATGGAGCAAGCTCATGCTTTATTAGACCGCGTTCTTCGTGATCCTCGTATCGATAATAGTCGTGTAAGTCTACTTGGATTTAGTATGGGAGGATTGATTGCTAGTGTTGTAGCTGGTGAGCGCAACGCAGACATTCATTCGTTAATATTATTAGCTGCTGCTGGTACGATGGCAGAAAAATACGCAAAAAATTTAGCTACTAACCTTTATATAGACGGAAAAGGCTATGATTTAGGTGGGAATTTAGTAAGTAAAGAGTTTCTAGATGATTTACAAACAATTCCTGTGTTTGAGAAGGCGAAAGAGTTTAAAGGGAATGTAATGCTCATACATGGGACTAACGATACATCTGTTCCATATGATGTATCAAATCAATATAATAGATTATCATACAATGATCGTGGGATGGTCCACTTCATCGATGGAGCTAACCACACCTTTGATTCCTTCGTTTGGGAGCAGCAAGTCATCGCACACATTTGTAACTTTGTGAATAATACATAATAATGCTATGGCTTTATACTGAACTTGCGAGTATACGTTAAAAAGCTCGGGGGCCTAACCGCCGAGCTTTCATTACTCATTCCACGAGGGAATGCTTAAAAGCATAAATAACCGCCTGAGTGCGGTCTTGTACATCTAGCTTTGCAAGTATATTACTTACATGTACTTTTACTGTTTTTAAGGCGATGAATAACTCATCTGCAATATCTTGATTCGTTTTTCCCTGCGCCATTAACAGCAAAATCTCTAACTCCCTATTTGTTAACTCCTCATGAGGTAACACTTTATCACGCTGGCGCATCTTTTTCATCATTTTGCCCGTTACCTCTGGTTCTAACACTGACTGACCGTCGTATGTAGCTCTTACAGCATCTGCAATCTCACTAGCCTTTGATGTCTTCAGCATGTAGCTAGTTGCTCCTGCTTCTAGGGCAGGGTATACCTTTTCATCATCAAGAAAACTCGTTACAATGATAATTTTCGCATCAGGCCACTCATCAATAATACGCCTTGTTGCCTCAATTCCATCCATCTCGTCCATGACTAAATCCATTAAAATAATATCTGGTCTAAGCTGTAGGGCAAGCTCTACCCCTTTTTGACCATTCTCTGCTTCCCCTACTACATCAATATCTGGTTGTGCAGATAGATAAGCTGACACACCAATCCGCACCATCTCATGATCATCAACAAACAACACTTTAATCATCATTATCACCTTCACTTGTCACAATTGGGACTTTTACCTCCAACCGTGTTCCTTGATTTTTCAAACTGACAATCTTTAGTAAGCCACCAATTTCTACTGCACGTTCATGCATATTCTGCAATCCGTATGACCCACTTTTTGATGTAGAAACATCAAATCCGACCCCATCATCAACTACTCGTAAAATAATAAAATGATCACGCTCAATAAGTAGCACTTCCAATGCTTGTGCGCGCGAGTGACGCAACGTGTTACTTACTGATTCTTGTAAAATACGAAACAGGTGATCTTCTACCCCTTTTGTAAGCTGTAAATCTTCTACCTTCCAACTAATAGAAAGAGGCACCTTTTGCTTTAATTCTGTAAGCAGCTCCTTAATCCCTTCCTGAAGAGATTTTCCTTTTAATGCTGCAGGGCGTAAATGAAGAAGCAATGCACGCATTTCAAGCTGGGATTGATGAATCATATTTTCTACCATTTTCAGTTGCTTTGCTTCACGCTCTGATCCTGCAATCGTTTCATTAATAGCTGACATCATCATCGAAGCCGCAAATAATTGCTGACTAACGGAGTCATGAAGTTCACGTGCAAGTCGATTACGTTCCTCAGAAACAATTTCTTGTATTCTTTTTTCTACCTTTTCAGCTCGTTCATTAGCAAGCTTTTGTGAGAGTTTTGTTTGTTCAGTAATCTGTTTTTGAAGTCTTTCTACTCTAGTCGAGATTTGCTGTAAATCAGCCTGTTGCAAAAGAGTGCCTACATCAACCTTCTTTCCTTGCTCAAGCTGTTGCAGCGCATCACTAATCGTTTGAAGTTGTCTACCCCAGGATACGCCATTAAGAGTACCAAATAGACCACCAATTGCGACACTTATTACCGGTGCAAATACAATAAACGGTAAATCCATAACACGACCGTTCCAAAGGTCACGCCAGTCGGACAGTGGATATGCCATGACAAACGCAACTAACAAAAGAGCGAATATGAAAAGTGACAACAACATAGTAAACATAATTTGACGCTGCACTATATTCATATTCGCCTCACCTCTAAATCTCCCATTAACATAGATGTGACAATTTTGACCTTTTGCTCTGACTGATCATAATTCATTGTTTCAAAGTGAATTGTTTTATTAAAGATTCTACCTTCATCATACTCAAAGATACTAGTAGATCCAGTAATGGCAGAGTGCGTTACACTCACATCTGTATCATAGGGTACGAGCACACGTACATTACCAACAAAATTCCGAATGGAGATAACAGCTTCCCCTTTAGGTAAAACGGTATAACTTAAATCTACTATCGTATCCCCAACACCGGATTGAATGTTAATATCATTCCACTCATACACATGCTCTGGTGTGGTTTGTTGCCCAAACAATATATTTTCAAAAAATGGACGTTTACGAATCATGTCTTGACTTTGTGGTGATGGCTCAGTCACTTCCGGTTTAATGACAGTCGGATTTTGCTTAGACTGCGCAAACCTTACAATGACATAAAATAAGCCTGCAATGAGTAAAAACTTAAAAGTCATCATCGAAAAGATCGTCATAATAAGACTAATAAGCCCAAACCAAAACAAAATTTTTCCGAACAACCGTCGCATTCTCTT
The DNA here is from genome assembly GCF_003944835.1 of Bacillus sp. HMF5848. GTDB lineage: Bacteria > Bacillota > Bacilli > Bacillales > HMF5848 > HMF5848. The sequence continues at coordinate 686,580 of NZ_RWIV01000001.1, read as the reverse complement.
TTTTCCAAAGTAAATGCACCCTATTGAAACAAGACTGGAAAATAATACACCCTTATTGTAAAAGGTTATTTCTATTGCTAATAATAGGATACTAATAAGAACAATCCATTTAATATAATCCGTATTTCCTTTTTCGTTGAACATGGGGACTCCCCCCTTTAATTCAGTAATTTTTTTTGCAAAAGGCGTAGAATCTCTACGCCTCTTTTAGAATACCATGTTTTTCTAATAAAATTAATTAGATTCTTCAGTTTTCATTTGTTTTTCTAACTGTGCTATTTTTACATCTATCGTGTTACGGTAATATGAAGTGTTTACTTGCTGCTCTAAACGATCTAAGTAGCTTTCCATTTCTTCAAAATTATTTTGAGCCTTAGTAGCGTTATTTGAAGAAGTATCCATTACTTGATTCATTTTGTGGTTCGCTCTAGCAATATTCTCGCGGCCCATTAACTCCATACGCTTAATGTACATGTCTTTAAGTTTATGCTTCATATCTTCATGACGCTTTTCTAAATCTAGCAAATGGTGGCTCGCTTGATTTAAAGCTTCTTGAATACGATTGGCGCGTTCTTCATACTGCTTTTGTTCATACACAGTAAATTCATATAGCTCTGTTTCCCCTGCTTTAGAAGCAATCTCAGCCTGATATGCTCGCTTGTCTGCCATTTCCTTCGCTTGCTTTAACTCACGAGAGAATTCCTCTTTTAAAGTATGCTGACGTTCGACCAATTTACGAACCTTTTCTACTTCTTGTTCACTTTGACGTAAGTATTGGTTTAACATAGCAATTGGATTTTCGCGTTCCTTTTTGTCTAATACCTCGTTTAAATCTGCCTCAATTGCACTTCTAACTCTTGAAAAAATACCCATTATAAATCGCTCCCTTTTTAATTAGTTTATTTTTAGTTTTTATGAAGTTCTGCCCATTGCTTTTCAAAGTTTGTGAATGGATCAGATTCTTGCTTAGATACTGTAGATGTTGGAGTCATAACTTCTTTTTGCTTGTTCCAGTTTTTATACACCATGTAAAGAACGATAGCTGCTACAATTGCTACGATAGCTGGGAAGTTTGACGCTGCTGCTGATAAAGCAATCAAGCCTACAATCGCCCAAAGAACCTTCTTCACAGTTGAATCTGTTTTCATAAACCCCTTAAATGCGTAATACATAATGACGAGGCAAATGATAAACCCAACTAATGGTCCCACACTTGCTAATAATGCAAATCCAGCGATAACAGCTAGTAAAAGTAAACCAAATTTTTTCATCCTTGCTTCCTCCTTCCTGTTTATGAGTTAATCTTATCGTGAATTCAGATTTTCAATAATGAGCCTGAGTTATATTTTTATATAAGACTTGGGGCGTATGAAGGAGTAAACCCGTGAAGTATAAGGATAGAAGGCAAATTAAGTTGGGATATCATTAAGATGGAAGATGTGTGTAGCGTGTTGACGTTAGCATGTCGGGGACATCGTGCTAAGTACCCTGCCGTAATGAATTATAGTGAGAGCGTGCCATAACCTCTAAACAGCAGCGAAGTAAAAAACTCATACAAACAAAAAGCCGATTAGACCCTAAAGTCTAACCAGCTTTCAAGAAAAAATCCAAATAGTATGTAATGACAAAACAAAGCCATACATTATAACAGCAAGAAACGTAATCCGTTCTAGTAGCATTGTTTTTTTTAGCGGTACAAATAAGATTAATAAAAGCATAAAGGATAGCAACAGTTTGCTTAATAAAAATAAGTTGGGATTAAAGGTATATAACGATCTCATCATGGGATTACTCTCTGAAATGAGTCCGTTTTGCAATCCTATATAAGTTACAATACCGTCAACTACATTAAATACACAAACGATAAACATAGCTATTTTCATAATAATAACCTCATAAGTTCTTTATTAAGAAGTATTATACCACAACATTTCTTAATAAAGAACAAAAGAGCACGTTTTGCTATAATATTTATTTTCTATAAATACAAAAGCCAGACTCTGTTAAGAGTCTGGCTTTTTATTTGGCTAAACGTTAAATTAGAATTTACGTACGTTAGCAGCTTGAGGTCCGCGAGCACCTTGCTCTACGTCAAATGATACAGCTTGACCTTCTTCTAATGTTTTGAAGCCTTCGCCTTGGATAGCTGAGAAATGTACGAATACATCTTCTCCACCTTCGCGCTCAATGAATCCGAAACCTTTTTCTGAATTAAACCATTTTACTTTACCGTTTTCCACGTTTGTTTCCTCCTCGTGTGTATACCACACAATTGTATTACTATTCTTGCTCTCATGATATCCAGGCGAAAAGCATTGTGTTCTTTTACCTTGTACCGAACAAAAATAATTCTTCTAAAGAATAACAGATACTAGAAAATAAAGCAAGGCACCTTTTCTCACCGTGTGACGTTTATCACAGTAATCCCCATTCAAATATTGATATTTTTTGTCACATAACGTTGATACATGTCGATTCAACCCTGTTCCAATGCACTTTCAGCATGAAATTTGTCGACAAAAAATACCATTTTTTTTAATAAACATTTCTTCTATATGATTAAATATAAATGAAAACAGCCTATTTATAACTAGTCCCTTGGCTAGATCTACCACCTAAAATAAAATCTCTTGTTAATGTAATCATCATATCACGCTGCAATTCATCGTTATCTCCCTTAAAGCTATATCCAACGTGATACACAAAGCCATTATAATACGTATATATTTCATTAGCCGCTGTCCCTATTGTGATAATTCGATTCTTACTCTCATCATAACCATAATACTGATATAGTAAGGCACTATTTGTTGAGAGTACTTGGTGAAACATTGGCATTTTATCCACAAGTAATTCTTTTCTTAACTCATTTCCTACCGTGTCAACATGTTCATTAGAAAAGTCATATTTATCAAGTGGATTATCTCTAGACTCTGTTACGGAAATAATCAAAAATTCATCAGAGTTATCATCTAAATAGGATATTTGTAATTGGTGCTGTGTCTCATTTGCAGTTCCAGATTTAACAAGAAAAACACTTTCCTTATGAACTTCAAATGGGACTTGCTCCGTATTAAGAGCTTGAAAGAGATTTTTCATGGAAGGCGGTAAAATTCCATCCAAAACACTCAAGGATACAGGCTTGAAATATGTTATGTTGTCTCTTTCATCTAGATTATCGACATTTTTAAAATACTCGCTATACGTCAGTCCGTCACCTTTCACTTCAACTAAATCACTCTTATCGTTCGAACACCCGACTACTATAATAGTAAAAATACATATTATAAATAATTTCTGTATATTATTCATTTTTGAAACTCCTTATTTTTCATTGTTAGTTGTTAGTTTTCACTCTTCTGTATATTATTACCATCAATTATACTACTACATTGGTTGCTACGAAACTTACAAACTACACTAAAAAACCCGACCATCTGGGCAGGTTTTTTTATCATTCTATCACGCATGTTCTACAACGCTTTTGTCTTTGTCTATTTCTATATGTTCGTCATCATTTGTCGTGCGAAGCGGTATTTCTTTTAAAAATAACGTCGCAATTAATGCCAATGCTATAATAACAGCACTGAATAAAAACACGCCTGTTAAAGAGAATGTTAACGCTTCTTTTAACATCGTAATAAATGCATCGAAAATTCCTTGCATAGCCTCAGGCATACCAGCACGAATTGTATCTAGCGCCTGAGCATCCATTAAAATCTGTGGATTCTGAAGTTGTTCTATACTTACCTCTCCGTTTGCTGGAAAGGCTGGCATGTCACCAGTACTTTCTCCGGCTAGTTCCTGCATTTTTGTACTCATTAGCCGCCCCATAATCGTACCCATTACAGCCACGCCAATGGTACCACCTAACTGCCTAAACACTTGCATAGCCGAAGTTGCTACCCCTAGAAACTTATGTTTAACGGCATTTTGAACAGTTACTTGAAATACTGGCATAGCGATTCCTAATCCAATACCGATAACAACTAATTGCGCGATGACCCGTGTTAGTGAGGAATCACTTTGTAGTAAAGAGTTTAAGAATAGTCCACTTCCCATTACCGCGAGCCCAAGAATTCCAATTACTTTGTATTTTCCTGTTTTCGTAATCAATTGTCCTGAAATGGCACTCGCTATAACCATAGCAATTGTCATGACCATCTCTACTAAACCGGACGTTGTTGCTGAGTAGCCTAATACACCTTGCACATAAAATGGTACAAACATGATAACACCGAACATCCCCATCCCTAATAGCATTCCCGCTATGTTGGAGACGGTGAATACGCTGTTTTTAAATAGAAACAGTGGCAATACTGGGCTTTTTACTTTTAATTCAACTAGTATGAAAGTAGCTAAAAGTAACACTGCTCCAGAAAATAGTCCAACTATTTGTGGAGATGCCCACGCGTATGTTCCACCTGCCCACGTAAACGCGAGCAAAATTGTTACAATGAAACCAGATAATAAAGCACTTCCTAGGTAATCAATAGGCTCTTGTACCACTTGCTTATTGTGGGCAGGATAGAGTTTAGCAATCAATGCAAACGCAATAAACCCTATCGGTAAAAACACCCAAAACACCCAGTGCCAGTCAAGATTATCGACAATATAACCTCCCAGTGTTGGGCCGAACAAACTCGATAGTCCAAACACCGCTCCCATCAATCCTTGCCAACGTCCACGCTCTCTCGGTGCAAACAAATCACCAATGGTAGTAAACGCGGATGACATAATTAACCCGCCGCCTAAGCCTTGTAGACCACGGAATGCAATTAGCTGATATATGCTATCAGAAGTACCGGACAAAAAAGCCCCCAGCATGAAAACGCCAATCCCAATTAATATGAAGATTTTTCTTCCATATATATCTGATAGTTTTCCTACTAACATCGCAGTTATAGTCGAGGTGAGCATATAAACAGTAAATACCCAATCAAAAAATTCCATTCCACCAATTTGAGCAATAATCTTTGGCAAAGCTGTTCCGACAATTGTCATGTTTACGGCTGCAAAAAACATCGCAGACATGATTGCTACCATAATCATGACTTTTTGTCTTGACTCAAGATGCTCCATCTATAGACTCCCCTTTATTTGTTTAGATTGTCTTATTTGGCTGAGTATTTGTATTTTTGCAATAGCGTCTTTACCTAATTTCTTTTCTAATAAAGCGAGACAAGCATCGGCTAAAAAGTTATTCGATTTCTCTTCATGTAATAATTCAGCTTGTAAAGCGTCCAGTGCTTCTTTCAGTTGACCTGCATCAGACTGCTTATCGATCACAGCTGCTAGTTCTTTAACCTCAATTGCAATTTTTTCAATTAGACAAATTTCCTCTTGGTCAACAACTAACTGTTCTACATAAGACATAAGAGAATGATTTAAGACCGCTTCCGGTTTATTTTCCAAAATGTCACAAATGATGCCATCTATACGATTCACAATAAATTGAGCAGCATTTTCAGTGGAAAATTCCCTTTCCTCCACGACAAGTAGCATCATATATTCCTTAATCATACCGTTAAATAACGTAACAACATCCCATATATAAGGCTGAATTGCATCGCCGTACACGGTTAGCAGCGTCTCCTTTTGCCACTTTAAGACACGTGCCCGCATCGTAAACATTTGCTTTTGAACCGCTTCGCTCTTATTTAGCTGCTCTTTCATCTGCATTTTTATAAAATTCTTGTTGCGTTTGAATTCATGAAATTGCACGGCCACTTGCTTCGCAAGACGATCTTTAGGAGCTATAGATTGATCCTGGGCAATTAACCTCACTTTATCAAACATCTCTGTTTGATAATGATCTAAAATATGCAGAAGCAGCTCTTCCTTTGATGAAAACTTATTATATAGCGTTCCCTTTGCCATGTCTAAGTACGTAGCTAGCTCCTGCATTGAAGTTGCATGATAGCCGTTTTCAGCGAATAGTTTCATGGCAGCTTGAACTATTTGTTCTTTTTTTGAATTCAGCACGTGCACCTCCCACCTGTCCTACTTAGTCATTTTTTGACCGTTAAGTCACTTTTTAACCATAATTTAACACATACTCAGTGTTAAAACAATTTTAAAGCATAAAAAAACAGAGAATTCACGTTAAGAAATTCTCTGCTCGTATTTATTAAACTGCTTTTACTATTTTCATCATGCCAGTAGCGACATAATTTAAAGCATTCCATAATACATAGGCTAGCAATAAACCAATTCCTGTGATCACAAGTGCTTCTGGCAATGAGTCTACTTCATATCGAAATTCACTATTAATCATGACGCCGACAGGAATCAATTTATAAAAAAGCGGAACACATATAAGTGCAAGTGGTACCGTTGTGAAGGTTATAGCTAACACAAACGAGACTACACCAAGTGGAAAACTAGCCAGCAAAAAGGCAACATTTTTCCAATTTTCCGTGCTTGTTAATTCTGTCTTAATAGCTGCAAAGAAAGATTCTATCTCATTTCGAACAGGATGTATGTAGGTCTCCCCTACAAGAGCTTTCTCAATTGCCATAAACGAGCGAGATGCACGTAAGACCCCTGCTAATATGGGCAACCCGATAATCGTAATACT